>JAGXSK010000241.1 GCA_018333845.1 Clostridia bacterium
TATCAAGGACTGAAGGAATTATTCCTGCTCTTGAAAGCGCCCATGCCATTGCCCATGCCATGAAGCTTGCTCCAACCCTAAACAAGGACAAGATTTTAATTGTGAACCTGTCTGGCAGAGGTGACAAGGACGTGGCCCAGGTATTTGAGATTTTACAGTCACGTCAAAAAAATTAGAATTAGAATCTGGTATATTTTAGCATGCTTAAGCCGCAGCTTTTAAAACTGCGGCTTGTTTATTTTAAATTATTTTTCATTCATCTTGATAGTTAAAAATGCCTTTGATATCCTCATCACTAACATCAAAAATACTCTGGTGGGGTTCCAGTGGCTCATTATATACAAATTCAGGCAGCCTATCATGAATATTAGTTATTCCAGCCTTTTCATTAAATTGTTTTTCAAGTTTTAATACTTGAAACCCCGTTCTGGCAATAAAGTCACTATCAAGCTGCCATCCATAAAAAGCATCAATTAGACCTGTAAGGGCATCAAATTTCCCTCCAAGGGCCGGTACTACCATCATACACATACCCAAACTATCAATTCCAGCCATGTTTATCTGATTTGTTTCAGCTATCTTTGCCTGGCCTTTTGGTTCTAAGTGGTTTACCGGAGCTCTTAATGTATGACCAGCCGTATGGTCCGCTCCCATGGGAGAGGTTGCATATGTAACCCCAGTTCCCTTAATTCCACGTGGATCATATGCTGGCATTGCTTGACCCTTAACTACTGGTATTCTTGATAGTCCCATTACACGCCCCACAACCAATGCGCCGCTTCCAACAACTCTTCCT
The DNA here is from genome assembly GCA_018333845.1 of Clostridia bacterium. Lineage (GTDB taxonomy): Bacteria > Bacillota > DSM-16504 > Desulfitibacterales > Desulfitibacteraceae > Desulfitibacter. The sequence goes on from JAGXSK010000241.1 coordinate 797, forward strand.
AATACTGTTCCCTTTTCAACTTCATCTAACAGCTGCCTTACACCCTCTGCATTCCCAAAGGAAATAATTCCCCTTTCCATCAAAAGACCCAGGGCTGCTCCTGTTTCAATTGTATCCAGCCCCAGCTCATTTAACCTGGCATTAATTACTGCAATTTCATCTAAACTTCCAATTAGGAGGTTGGAACCTACTAGGCCTAGTGTTTCAAATTCTAGAGGAGCAACAACCTCTTTACCATCTTTATCCGCAAAAACATTTGAACATTTAATAGTACATCCAGCCATGCAGGCATGAGAAGTTTCTCCTGAACCGCCTCGCTCAAGTATAGCATCATGCAAAGCATCTCCATTAATTTTTTCTGCAAACTCGAATTGCCCAAGGCTGAAATTCCTGGTAGGTAACGCTCCCAAAGCATTAACCACAGACAATGCTGCAGCAGTACCATATTCGGTATATGTTTTAGAGGTAAGGGGATTCTCTTTTAACATGGCAACAAGCTTTCTATTTTGTAATATAAATTCATTCCTGTTAGCTGGTTTTGGTATAGATGTATTTGCAGAATCAACCACAATAGCCTTTAAACCCTTGGCCCCCATTACAGCACCCAGTCCCCCTCTTCCTGCGAAACGGGATGGACGTCCATCAATATCTGTAACTGCTATTCCTGCCGCCAGCAGTCCCATTTCTCCAGTTGGCCCAATAACTGCTGCAGAAATCTTTTCTCCAAAGCGTTTCTGTAAGTTTTCTACTGTTTGACTGGTAGATAAACCTCTTAGATCTGATGCTTCAAACAAATGGATGTCATCTTTACTTATATATAATCCATATAAGCCATTGTCATAAAAGCTGTTTTCTATAATAATAGCTTTAATGCCAAGTTTTCCAAGACCATGTCCCATTGTACCGCCAGCGTTTGCTTCTTTTATTCCCCCTGTCAATGGACTTTTGCCACCAATGGACAATCTTCCTGAACAAGGAACTGGTGTGCCTGCCAAGGGTCCTCTAGCAAAGATAAGTTTATTATATGGCCCCAATGGTTCACAGGTAGGGTTAACCTCATGATTAAGAACGGCTGCAATATAACCACGTCCCCAGTAGTATTTAAACTCGTTAAAATCCTCCTGCCATTTAATCTCCTTGTTTTTCAGGTCAACCTTAAGGATTTTTTCCATTCAATCCCCTCCCTCATAAGGTTTAACTAGCCTATCAGCTCTTTTTCTCGGTATGCCTTGTTTATGGCTTCACCTAGTATTTCAACTATTTTATCAACTTCAGCTTCACTAATGATTAATGCCGGAGATAATTGAACTATGTCTCCATTAAGGGGCCTGCTGATTAAACCATATTCATAGGCAATTTCCACTACCCTGACAGCCAGGGATGTTTGATACTTTTCCCTGATTGAACGGCTGCTGACAAGATCTATGCCCACCATTAAACCCTTTCCCCTTACTTCTCCTATAGGTGCCAGATTTAACGCACTTAAACCTGCTATCAGCCTTTCCCCCATTCTTTTACTGTTGTCTTTGAGATTTTCTCTTTCTATAATTTCAATGTTTTTTAAACCCACCCTGCAGGCTAGTGCATGTGCACTATACGTAAATCCGTGGAAAAATTTTTCTTTGCTCCTAATAACTTGAAATATTTCATCAGAGATTACAGCCGCTCCCAGGGGAACATAACCGCTTGTTATCCCCTTGGCAATAGTCATAATGTCAGGTGTTACCCCCTGCCAATGCTCTATCCCAAACAGACATCCTCCCGTCCTGCCAAAGGCATTAATGACCTCATCAGCAATAAATAATACATTGTACTTGTCACAAATATCTCTAATTATTTGATAGTATCCTGGCGGAGGCACAATGACGCCCCCTGTTCCCATGACTGGCTCGGCTATAAAGGCTCCCACGTTTTCCGGCCTTAGCTCCAATATTTTTTCCTCCAGTGAATAAGCACATTCTAGATTACAGCCTGGGTATTCTTTTTTCCAGGGACATAGATAACAATATGGTGCATCAATCATATCAAAAGCTGGCAGCAATGGGTCAAAGCCTTCATGAAACTTGGGAAGTCTTGTAGCCTGAACGGCACCGCATGTAACACCATGATAAGCCAGATTTCTTGTAATGATATAATCCTTGCTGTCCATCTCCTTGGCAAACCAATAAAATCTTACTAATTTAAAGATAGTGTCATTAGCTTCTGAGCCGCTGCTAGTAAAGAATACCTTGGAGTTCTTAATTGGTACCATCTCTGCCACCTTTGCAGCCAAATTAATAGCAGGTATGTTTGAAAACTCATTGAACCCATGGTAGGTTTCTAAAGTCTCTATTTGTTCTTTAGCTACCTGTGCAATTTCTGACCTCCCATGACCAATGGAGTTAAACCATAAACCGGAGGTGCCATCAATATATTCTTTGCCTTCTATATCGTAGACTTTACAACCCTTTCCCCTTACTATGATTTTTGGTCCTTTTTTTTCAAGAATAGCTATGCTGGATGTAGGATGAAGAAAATACTGCAAATCTGCTTGTTTAATCTGGTTTATTTCCTCTGAGCTATATGTGTTCATCTAAAAGTTCCTCCCTATCTCCATAAATAATATCTTTTAACTAATGCAAAAGTTGTACCATCTAATAAACCAGTGTATTATATGCTTCGTTTTATTATCTCTAAGTAGACTAATGAAAAAATTACTTGCTTGCTTAAACTTTATTCCTTGAATAAATAAACCCAAAAACAAACTCCAATGATAATTTTCATCTCCTTAAATGATTATCATCATTGGAGCTTGATAAGGATTCCCTCAGCCTGATAATTTATATGGAAATCTTACTGCCCCTTGAAACAACTTCTTCATCCTGTTCAATTGGCTTGTAATCAATTGCATATATTTTTGGTTTAAGCATCTGTCCATAATCTTCTTTTAACCATTTTAATAAGGAAGCTATCATAATAATCAATACAGGTACCAGGGGCAGGGCAACTATAACAGTTGATAGCTGAACAGCACTTAATCCTCCAACAGCCAGCAAACCAGCACCTACTACTGCTAGAACCAATGCCCATAATACTCTGTTCCAACGAGCCGGTTCTTCATTGCCGCCAAGCTTTTTGGTGCAAGCAGAAGCCAGAACATAAGCAGAAGAATCAAGTGTAGTCGCCAGGAAAATGAAGCATAAAACTGTATATACAAGAACAACTAGCTTGCTTAGAGGTAATGAGTTCAAGATTGCAATAATGGCAGCTGCCTGGCCGCTTTGGCTTAGGATCTGAGAAACCGGTACAATCCCATTAATGTCTACATGCAGTGCATACCCCCCAAAGATAGCAAATGGTATCCAGCATCCTAATGTTCCCCAAAAACATTCTGCTATTACCAGTTCTTTAATTGTACGTCCTTTAGAAATTCTTGCCACAAACAATCCCATCATAGGGGCATAGGCTACCCACCAGGCCCAGTAAAAAACAGTCCACCCTTCTGGAAAACCGCCCTTTGTAACTGGATCTAACCAAAAGCTCATCCGGAAAAAATTATCCAGCATTATGCCAAAACTATTGGTCCACATGGACAATATAAACACTGTAGGGCCGACAAAAAGTATAAATCCGGCAAATATTAAAGCCAAATACAAATTAATGTTACTTAAAACCTTTATGCCTTTGCTTAGACCCTTATATACGCTAACTCCAAATATTAGTGTCCATATTGCTAAAATGGCAATTTTCAAAAGAAAACTATCAGGTATGCCAAACAATTCGCCAAATAAAGCAGCTACCAGGGGAACTGCCAACCCTAGTGATGTTCCAACACCTCCAACTATACCAAACATCATTAATACATCTATTAAGGTACCAAATGGTCCATCTGCATGCCTTCCAATAAGCCCCTTGCTTGCAATGCTCATCCTTAAATGGGATGCTTTTCTCACATAAACACAATAAGCTATGGGAACAGATGCAATTGCATATATGGCCCATGCACTAAATCCCCAGTGAAATTGGCCATACATGTGGGCCCACTCTACGGCCAGATCTGAATGTGGTTCAATACCAAGAGGAGGGCCGCTAAGATAGTATATTGGCTCAATAAATGACCATAGCATAATACCTATACCAATTCCTGCACAAAACAGCATTGCTATCCAGCTTATGGTTGAGAATTCAGGTTCATCGTTAGGTCCACCCAACTTCACATTGCCATACCTTCCAAATGCCAACCACATCAAAATACTAAAACATCCCATGCAGAACAAAAGAAAGAGCCATCCAAATTTAGCAGTAATAAACCCTAGAGCTGTATTTACCGCCCGAGATCCCGCCTCAGGAAAAACAACTAAAGGTATACTTAATGCTAGAACAACTATTATTGCAGGCCAGAATATTTTAGGGTCAATTTGTTTCTCGCTATTCATATTTATCCTCCATTTCTGGTTTAAATTTATAAAATACCTTTGCAATAATCATTCCAATATTCTGAAATTATAGAATATATTGAAATCAGGGCTTGTATTAAAATAGGTTATACATTTCAATGAACATTTTCATCTAACAATAGGATAGGCAGTACATAAAAACAATTTTTAACCCTTTTTAATTACTGTGAGCGACAATGAAAAATTTCATGAGATTAATGAAAACTATCATTGTTGCCGCCCTCATTATGTACCTTAAAGTATTAAACATATTGCTTAACTTTTTTCATGTAATGCAGCAAATCATTTTCTAGTTCTTTATCTATCATAGTCTCAGGTGAATCATCCAGCATTTCCTTGAATCGTCTATTGGCCCGTACAACCACATCTTCAGATCCTGCTTCCACCCACTTTTCATAAGTATTCCAATAGGATACTGTTGGCTGCCATCTTTCTCTAAAATGCTTAAAGGTACTGGGATGGGTCAAATAACAGCCTGAATGTCCAACATCCTGTATTACATCTACAAATGTATCATTATCAAAAGAGCTTATTCCCCTGGTAACTCGAACAACCCGATTTATCATTTCTTCATCGATTACAAATTTCTCATAGGAAGTGGTCATAATTGCATCCAGACAACCCAGACTGCAGTTAATAAAATGAACTCCAGCCAATAAACACATGAATAGATTCTGCATGGTCTCAAACCCGGCTTGACAGTCCGGGATTTTAGCATCTGTTGTTGCCGCCATAGCCCTACTGGGTATACAATATAAGTCTAATGCCATTTGAAGTCCTGCAATTACAATTAGATATCCTTCAGGAGAACCAGTGATAAAGTTTGCTGTTTTCATATCTGCAACTGTGGAACCACTCACATAAACAAAGGGATTTCCAGGATTAATCAGTTGTATTAAAGTCAGACCTGCCAGAATCTCAGCATTCATTAAGGTGGTAGTGCCAAGCAGGCTTATGGGCCCAGTGGCTCCAGCAAGGGAACAAGAATTGATATAGATAGGTTGACCATGTTTTGCATATGCAATCATGGTTTCACAAGGCTCACTATCATATCTTAAAGGGCTGGTTGGGTCAACTGCAACGGCTATCATGGGATGATCCAAAAGATAGTCTTTTTGCCCCATGGCTATTTCAATCATATCAAACATCTCACGAATTTCCTTGCTCGATCCATTTACCCCTAACAATGGTTTATCAGTATGCTTTAACAAGGTATACATTAGCTTCAAGTGTCTTTCCCCTGGCTCTACATCTATGGGTTCAGCAGGGATTCCGCCTACTACTTTTACGACCTTACTTTCCTGGCAAAGCTTTGTTATTTTTTTATATTCCTCCAGGGTTCCACGCCTGCGTCCCTTATCCAGGTCCTGTACATAAACTGAGCCATTTTGGGTAGATACAGCTAGTTGTTTTTGCATGGTTCCAAGGAGTATGGATTGGGAGGGATTTCTCCCATGCTGCGTAAAAGACTTAGGACAGCTGGCAATGGCTTTTTCAACTAAACTTTCTGGAATACGTACAACCTTGCCTGATACTCTTGCTCCGTGTTTTTTTAAAATCTCTCTTGCCTCTTCCGATTCAAAAATAACCCCAGTCTCCTCTAGAATCTTGATAGAAGCTTCGTGTACACGATACAGATCCTTTTGAGATATAACCTTTAATTGCGATACAGCAAAGGACATTATAATTCTCCTTTCTCCAAAACACCATATTCCCTTTCAGCCTCTTTAATAATCTTTCTTATTGCTGAGGCCGCACTTTCCGTTAGAGGTTCGGGCTTATGGTTATTAAGTATATATTGGGCCTCCTCATAAGCCCTGTCTGTCATATTCTTAGCGCCATCTGCCAGCCATGCATCCCGTCCTTTTCTATCAATCAGCTTTGTATGTGACTGCTCGGTTTTAAAATGCTTGTAAGTATGTTCATGACTTATAAATTCTCCACCTGGTCCCACTTGTTTTATAACATCTATAGCCATTTGCTCATCTGTAACAGCTATCCCTTTGATTATTCTTTTAATCATTTTATATATTTCATTGTCCATTACAAGTTGAGCAAAATCAAAGGTTACACCCATTTCAACCATACCAGCACCATAAATGAGGTTAGCTCCACCCTGGGCAGCTAATAAGGCGGTTATGGTTTTTTCATGGGCAGACTGGGCATCAGGAACCTTACTATCAGCCTAACCTCCTGCCACAAAACTAGGTAATAAATAGTATTGTGCCAGCCTGGCTACCCCGGCACTAATTAACCCTAGCTCTGGAGCCCCTACCGGCGAGGTAGTATACTTAAGATCCATTATAGTTGTTGAACTACCGTACAGCACAGGTGCTCCTTTGCAGGCTAATTGACTTAAAACAATAGCGCTTAATACTTCCGCGTTATGCGTGACCAATGTACCTGCTAGAGTTACCGGTGATGTAGCGCCGGCTAAAGCCATGGAAATAATATTACTGGGAATACCGGCCCTGGCCCCTTCTATAATAACTTCCGTACAGTCTGGAATAAGCTGCAGGGGACTTGTAGGGCAAACATTGAATGAAATAATAGGCCTTTGTTTTAGCTTGTCTTTACCTCCAACAATTACCGATGCCATTTCAATTAACTTTCGGCAGTTCGCCAGGTTATCGGCCCCTATGAAAAAATGCTTGCTTGTGTTTAGGAAAAGGGCTTCAGCATTATGAAGTGATTGAACTTTAGGAGACACATCTTGAGCTGCTACAGCTCTATAGCTTATATCCAATTCCTCCAAGTAATCACTTAATAAAGCTGCATTTGCTACATCCTCCTTTGTGCTTCTTCTATAATCTTTCGTAAAGGGGTCAATTACATTAACACCCTCACCAAAGTTAACAAATCCAACCCGGTTACCTTCTATAATAAAATCTTTAGCTGATTTTCTGCCAGCCAAGAGAACAGTACTGGGAGCAGAATGAATACAATCCTCTACAAGGTAAGGAGGAAGCTTAACTATTTTATTATTGTGGTCAACTATTCCACCCCTACCTTCAAATAACTCCCTTGCTTCCCTGCTTTCCACCTTGATACCTGTATGATGTAATACATCAAGGGTTGCACAATGAATAGCATATAAATCGTCTTCAGTTAAAATATTTAGGCCAAGTCCACTCATGCTCTTGCTGCCTGCTCTCAAATTCCTTCTTGTCATTATTTTCACCTCCATAGAAAGCATCTGTCAATTAAACGGTCTGCCTTGCTGATAATAATTCCATTACTTTTGTCACTGCTTCAGCAGCATCTTCGGCATAAGCATCTGCCCCTATTTTGTCGGCAAAACGCTGGGTTACAGGGGCTCCCCCTACTATTGTTTTAAAACGATTTCTTATGCCCCTTTTTCTAAGCTCATCTTCCAAATTTTTCTGATTCATCAGTGTAGTACTAAGAAGTGCACTGGTGCCAATAACATCAACTTCATTTTCCAGGGCTGACTCTATTATCCTTGCATTGGGTACATCACGTCCCAGATCAATAATTTCTATGCCCTGGGTTTTTAAAAGGGATACAACAATGCTTTTTCCAATATCATGAACATCACCTTCTACTGTTGCAATTAGCATTTTACCTGCCTTCTTCATTGAAACATTATGAGCAACTGCTGCATTGAGTATTTCGGTAGTTTTTTGCATAATACATGCAGACTGAATTAGCTGGGGGAGGAATTTTTCACCCCTTTCAAAATAATCACCCACGATTCTAATTCCCACGCTAAATCCTTCTTTAAGAATAAAAACAGGATCTATTCCGGCACTAATAACAAACTCCGCTAATTGTACTGCTTTTTTTTCATCACATTCTACAATGGAATTTATGGCTTCCTTAATAAGCTCCTCTCTGTTCATACTGCACCTCCTAAATTAGTCCTATTTTTTTCTTGAATTTAGATACAGAGTTAATATTAATCCCTAATATTTGTTCAATGCGCACCTTGGCTTCTATACCTATAGCAGCTCCTGGCCTGGCTAGAACATGGCCAATATTTAACTCTTCTCTAACCTCTCTCATAGCCTGGGAATCTGAAAGGTCCATTACAGATACTTTCAATTTGTCTGCTACATATTTTTTAGCCTCTTCTATTCTCATGGCCTTGGAGGACATAACTCGTGCTACCAGATCTCCGGCAGTACGCACTCCGCCCATTCCTGTAGCCAATTCATGGAGAAAAGCCATCCCAAAAGTATCACCGTGACCAATCTACAAACCATCAGCCTTGCCTATTTCCACTAGTGCAACAGAAGCTCTGGAAATAGCATCCACAGGGGCAGTACTTGTCATGGGTACACCACCCACACCCATACCTGCATTAGGGTGAACAGGTATGTTAGAAGCTTCTGAACAGGCCTTAACAAAGGTACAAGCTCTAGCTATATTCCAAGGCACTGTTTTATTGCTGTTAGTGTTAATTACAGGTCCAAATACGCTTGCTCCAGCTTTTTCAACTAATTTAACCTGCTTATGGGGATATAACCCGGCAAGACGTACATTATCATAAAATAGATCACCATGCATTCCTAATACAAATTCACCAGCCATTCCAATTTCAATATCCATTTCCGGATATTCCTTCTTGAGCTTTTCTATTGCCATTAAAGCCGCAAGAAAATCTCCATCTCCCGAAGCTCCAACAGTATCAAAATTTATACCGTCTGAACCTGCTTCATGCATAACACTTGACACAAAGAAGATATCTTTAAGTGCATGTTCTACAGCCTCCTCTTGTGCTGCTTGAGCTTCAACTATTTTCATCATGGGCAGCAGCTCACTCCAGTTATCAACAGGGCCGTCAGGTTTAGTATACAAACCCAAATTTGGCATTGCCCCATAAAAAACTGGAATAGTTGCATTTAGCTGTATCTGCTCCATTACCTGCCGCTCTTCATGAATTATTGACTTTACTGGCTTAAAGCTATAATCAATATGCCCAACTTCAATAGTATCAGAACAGATTGCCCTTTCATGTGCTAATACAGTAGCAAGCCTATCAACGGGCACCCCTCCCCTTAGCGGAAATTTTAAAGTGCCGGCATCAAAGCTATGTACCACTTCGTCTCCAGGTTCAATACTTACAACTTTTTGGGGAGAGGCACATATTTCATACAGCCGCCTTAATTCATGTTCTGTTAGTGGAGCTATTTTCCCGCGGTCGGCTGCATCTCTGGTGCCTTCTTCCAGGTCTCCCCTTAATTCTTTTTCAGTTAAATAGCATACACTTCCGTCACCCATTCTAGAAAGAATTTTTCCCATGTTTTCTTGCCTCCTATTGAAATAATGGAGTATATTCAACTCCCAAAGCATCAGCTACTGCTTTATAAGTCACATTGCCATGAACCATATTTACTCCCCTGGCAAGTGCTTCGTCTTCCTTCACAGCTGTCATCCAACCCTTGTTGGCTATATCTAAAGCATAGGGAAGTGTAACATTTGTAAGGGCAATTGTTGAAGTTCTTGCAACAGCTCCAGGCATATTTGCCACACTATAGTGCACCACGTCATATTTTAAATATACTGGATTGCTGTGGGTGGTTATCCTGTCAATAGTCTCAATGCATCCACCCTGGTCAATTGCAACATCTACTATAACCGACCCTGGTTTCATTTCTTTTACCATTTCTTCAGTAACCAGGCGTGGTGCTCTTGTTCCTGGTATCAATACGGCACCTATTAATAAATCTGCACTTTTCACAGTATCCTTGATACTATAATAGTTAGACACTACTGTTTCTATTTCCTTACCGAAAATATCATCCAGGTATCTTAATCTCGCTGCACTTATATCAAGAACTGTAACCCTTGCTCCCATACCAAAGGCCACTTTAGCAGCATTCTTGCCCACTACACCTCCACCAATTATAACCACGTGAGCTGGAGGAACTCCAGGCACACCACCAAGCAAAATGCCCATGCCTCCTTTAGGTTTTTCTAAAAACTGGGCCCCAATTTGAGTAGCCATTCTGCCTGCTATTTCACTCATGGGTGCAAGGAGTGGCAGGGTTCCATCTGGCAATTGTACAGTGTCATATGATATGCCAATTACTTTTCTATCCATAAGTGCATGGGTTACCTCACTTTCTGCAGCTGCATGGAGATAGGTAAAAAGTATCTGATTTTCTTTAAAGTACTCGAACTCTTTAGCTTGTGGTTCCTTCACTTTCATGATCATATCTGCTTCCAAATATACGTCAGAAGCTCTGGCAGTTATTTGTGCCCCAGCAAGTTTATACATCTCGTCTGTAAAACCACTTCCAACTCCAGCACCTGTTTCAATAAAGACCGTATGCCCGCTTCGCGTAAATGCCTCTGCTCCTGCAGGAGTAATTGCTACCCTATTTTCATTGTTTTTAATTTCCTTGGGTACACCTATTTTCACAAACACACCCCCATAAACTAGTTCTTTGTCTGTTAAAATCCTAGCTTTAAAACATAGCAAATACTATGCCAAATATTCTTAATTTTTAAACATTCATAAAGCTTCTTACCGTATAGCAGTAAGTATTCTATCAAGTGCCTTAGACTGGTACCGCATCCTGGCATCATAATGAAAAAAATAATTGCAAATAAAATAAGTGCCATGAGTTAAAGCCCTGTAAAAGAAAAAATTCAATGACAATTATCATTAAAAAGAATGAAAATTATCATTGAATCAAAGGCAGAATTTATTTGTCTTATATTATATAGATGCTGTCAATATATATTTGACTTTGATGCAAATTTGCAAAATTCGAGATCCAAAAACTCAAGAATTGTCTTTATGTTTTTGTAATATTTTCACAACAGTTGACTGGTCAATTTCCAGGGCTTTAGCAGCCTTATAGGTAGACTGATAGATTTCGTAGGCTTTAACAATCAGCTGCTTTTCCAATTCTCTCTTGGCTTTTTTGTAAGGAATTAAATCAGTACAAATTACTTTTCCAGACACGGAATCAGATTTAATATTGATTATATTGTGAAAATGCTTTGGATAGATGGTATCTGTGTCGCTCATGATTAACATTCTTTCAAGAAGGTGTTCTAATTCTCTTACATTTCCCGGCCAATCATATTTTATGAATTCATTTATTACTAGCGGATCTAGTCTCTTGTTCATTTGGTATCTTATATTAATTTTCTTCAGAAAGAACTCAACAAGTACAGGTAAGTCGTCTAATCTTTCTTTTAAAGGTGGAACATTAATAGGAATGATGTTAAGCCGATAAAACAAATCTTTACGAAAAGTTCCTTCCTTTACCATATGCTGCAAGTCACGATTGGTTGCAGCAATAATTCTCGCATCGATTTTAATTCTTTCCGTTCCTCCCACCCTAATAATGTGGTTGTCCTGCAAAAAGTCCAGCAGCTTAACTTGAAGATCATAGGGCATTTCGCCAATCTCATCCAAAAATAAAGTTCCCTTATGTGCCAGCTCAATTTTTCCAATTTTTCCACTCTTATTCGCACCAGTAAAAGCACCGCTCTCGTATCCAAACAATTCAGAATCCAGCAGGTTATGGGGTATCAATCCACAATTAATTTTTACAAAACTTGAATTTTTCCTGTTGCTCAAGTAATGGATTGTCTTTGCAATTACTTCTTTACCAACCCCTGTCTCCCCCAGGACAAGTACAGTTAAGTCCATATTAACTATCTTTTTTATAGTTTGCTTAATATAGTCCATTTCCCTGCTTTTAGAGACAAAATTGACCTGCGCAAAGACTTCCTCTTGTAAAAGGTCAAGTTCTTTATTAATTTGTTTTAATTTAAGCTCCTTTTCTTCTATGTCTTTTCTTAATTCTACCAGTTCAGTCACATCTTTTGATGTACATAAAACAAACTGAATTTGGTTATCATCATCATATATTGGCACTCCCGTACTAAGCCTGGTGCTTCCATTTCTTACCGTCTGCAGCATATTAACCTTCTTATTTTGCTTTAGAACTTCTACCGTTGTACTAGAGGAAATAATTCTATCATTTACTAATTCAGTTACATGCTTTCCTACAACATCACTTGCTCTGATTCCCATAACCCTTTCTGCTTCCGGGTTAATCCTGAGTATATTGCCCTTTTCATCAGCTAGAAATATTTCTTCCTCAAAGCACTCAAATATTTTTTCATATATATAAAGTTTGTTGTTAATATTTTTTATATAAGTATTAGACAAGGCCTGAAACTTTTTGATTGTTTCTAAATTATTTATTATTCCAACAGGCTGCCCGTTGTCTTCTGCAACTATTATAATGTTTGCTTCAAGCTCCAATATATCTATTATTGAACTATTTGAGTTAACTGTCACAAAATCTTCTTCATTTATTGCCTCAAACAACGTCCTATTATTATGGCCCAATAGTAATTGTTTCAAAATTGTATTAATTGAAAAGACCCTTTTTATCCCTGCTTCACCCATTATAATTAAAAAATCCTTATCCACTAACTCAGAAGCAGATATTATTTCGGAAATATTTGCATAATCAGAATATATTAAAAAATTCTTTGAAGCTATGTCTGATATTTTCATGCCTTTACCTCCAGCAGAAACTTTTTTAAAGACAATTTAATGTTTTCAACAATGCTTTATTTTTTTCCTTGTATTTCTTGAAAAATTTTTTGTTAATTTATAATGCAATTTTATTGCAAATCCCATTCCAACAATGACCATATATAATATAAAAAACCCGCTATAAATTTGAAGCGGGCTTTATGCTTTTAAGATATCTTCTTTATCAGCTTTGCCACATTACCGGCAAATCTTTTTACCGTTTCAACCCCTTCTTTATCCTCAAGGGCCTCACCAGGTAGCTTTCCAAAAACTATATTCCAGTAGGTGGAGCCTGGTACAATCATTTCATTTATAAAATAAAACATGAGCATCTCTTGATATGTAGTAGATAAACCTCCACGACGTGCAATAGCAATGGGTCCTCCTACCTTCCAGGATAAAAATCTGTCGGTACCATAGGAAACCATGCCAATTCTTTGAATGGCATTCATTAAATCACCCCTGGCAGTGCCGAAGTATACAGGAGCACCAATAATAAAGCCTTCTGCTTCTTTTACCTTTTCCAGTATTTCATTTAGGCCATCATCTAAAACGCATTTTTTCAACTCGGTACACTTTCTGCAGGCTATACAGGCGTCAATTTTTTTGCCTGCTAGAGATATAATCTCTGTTTCAAGTCCATTTTCTTGAATTGTTTTCTCACATTCCATCATTATCTGCATTGTGTTCCCGTTTTTCTTTGGGCTGCCTGACAGTAATACTACTTTAGCCATAGTCAACCTCCTGACTTTTTTTGGTATGTCCACATTTTATCACATTGCAGCTAACATTCAAATGCCAGGTATGCTTATTCATATCTACACCTGCCACAAAAGCATGCCTATGCGACTCTTGGTTTTCTTTACAACCTTATTTTCTGTATTTTTGTTTTTTTGGAGATAGTTTTCTACAGCGGCCTGGACTTCCGGGGTGATCTGGGTATACATGGCAATATGAGTAATGATCTCATGGTAAACGTCCTCCAGATCAACCTCTCTTTCACTATAATTTTCTTCAAAAAGTACATTGGGCAGATAACCCATCGAATATACAATATTAAAGGGATATATAATATCTGGTGTGTAGGTTTTGTAATCCTCTCCTAATATTCCCCTGGCTATTGTCTCCTGAAGGGGATATTTTCTTGGGCCAGCAAAGCTGCTTATATAGCAGTAGGACTTTGATGCATCAAGCATTTTCTTAATGGTATCCAGGCTGTTAATCCCTGGAGACATGGAAGCAAAAACAAGGTCAAAGTTTTTTAACCAGCCCCTTGATTCCAAATTAACATCTTCCCATTTTTCAGTAAAGGTATTGATACTGGTGAGCTTTCTTTTAGAAGCTTCTTCCTCCAAAATCTCTATCATCCTTTCAGCAGGGTCTAAAGCCCATACCTGAGCACCCATTTCTGCAAAGGGTATGGCAAAGGTTCCAGGACCAGAGCCAATATCCAGGATTTTCATGCCCGGAGTAATCTCAAGATTGCATTTTGAAAAAAACTCTTTAACAGAAAACCACCTCCTGGTCCTGGTTTCCCCACTGGTTTGTTTTGCATAGCCGGCAGCCCTTTTATTCCACCTATCAACAGGATATTCCTGATAACCCGCTGCGCCTTTTTTTGAGCTTGATCTTCTTCTAGCTTTTTTCCATACATAATCCCAAAACTCTGCTTTTCTAATATCAAAATCCATTTTTTCACCTCCGTGCTATTTAAAACACCTTATGTTTTATTCTTCAATAGAAAACTGTTTGTTTTAATTCTTACTAAAGCTAGCCAAAAACTAGCCAGAAGAACCGTCCCCCTGGTTGGTTTAGGATATATAGCACTGCCAGGATGACAGGTTGATGCAGCAGATAGACTATTAAGGTTTTTTTGCCAATCATTGAAACAGGATTGTTATCCAGGTTTGTCTTGAAAAGGCTCCGTTTTTCAGGATATAGTATGCGTGCTAGAAATATACCATATAAAAACAGGCCTGAATAGGGAAGGAGTGGATAGTAATCAAGGGCATAATAGCTGGGTGAGATAAACCCTATAAATAGTAAGTAGTCATGGGCCATGGGTATTGTTAAAATAGCCTGTCCTGCCAGGATCATTATTGTACCAGTCAACAGCAGCAGAGAATTGTTTAATTTTTTATAAACAGGATATAAAAGAACACTTACTCCCAGAAAATGAAGTATGCCAAAGGCAATGAAAACTTGCGGATCGTAAATATAGGTTGCAAGGGTAATGCCCATGGCAACAGCCAGGATTTTCATTCCGCGCTTCCGGTTGTTCTTGCTGAAGCTGCAGCTGATGGCAGTGATAATAATAAACAGATAGGCTGCGGCCTTGCCTATTATAAAGACAATACCTGTGCTGTATTCAACAGGGAAATTATAAAACTCATTCAAATTCCAGATGATATGAAAAAAAATCATAAGGATTAAAGCAATTCCCCTGAAAAAATCTATTTCCCCTACCCTACCCCTGCTTATTGCTTGAGACATTGTTTTCTTCACCTCGATATTTTAAAAGAATGCTAATTGCATTATACACCATATGCAGTCCATGTGCCGAATTTCGCCAGTTGTTCTTAGAATAGTTTCCCAAGTTCCAATATTTGCGTTATAATATAGTCAGCAATACTTGTCCAACGACTACCAATGCAATCTTTTTATAGGTTCAACTTGACCTGAAATATATTAATGCTATACATAAAGAAGGGGAGAGCAGCTAATGCGCAAGAAAAAGTATAAACAGCTTTTTATGATATTTGCTTTTGGAAACCTGGTACCCCTGATCTTATTACTAATCATACAGGGATATGACCCCAAGCCATTTTTAGCAATTTTCAATGTGATAATGATGTTTGTAATTGGCTATTGCGTCATTAGAGACATTACCGGAAGGCTCTAATCCAGCCCTTCTAATCCAGCCCTAATATGCAAAATCTGCAAAACAGTTGGGCAAACAAAATACCAAGTTACATTTTGGAGGTTTTAGTTAATGGGAAAAGATAAACTATGGGGAGGTCTTAATAAACCTAACCTCAGGCCCCAGGAAGCAGATGTTACAATTATTGGGCTCCCCTATGACGAGGCCAGCAGCTATAGAAAAGGCTCAGCCCTGGCTCCTCAAAGGCTGAGAGATATTTCATACCATATCCCTCCATCCACAGAGGATGGACAGCCCATATCAGGCCTTTCCCTTGTGGACATTGGGGACTGGCCGTCTTTAGGTTTAAGTCAAGAAAATTATTTTCTGCAAGTAGAAGAAAAAGCTGCTGGGTTGTTTGGCAATACATTTCCCATTTTTATTGGAGGAGACCATGCTGTTACAATTCCCATACTAAGGGCCATCAATAAGGTATACAACGAACCTGTAGGCATAATCCACCTGGATGCCCACCTGGATTTGTGCAGCATATTGGAAGGAAACAGCTTATCCCATGGCTGTACACATAGAAGAGGGCTGGAGCTTGCTTCCTTTTCATTAGAAAATACATATTTTATTGGCATTAGATCCTTTGAGACACAAGAATTAGACTTTATCAAGGATAAAAAAATCAATATATATAATTCTCGACAGATTTTTGAAAAGGGAGCAATTGGCATTGCCAAGCATGTA
>JAGXSK010000242.1 GCA_018333845.1 Clostridia bacterium
TGAAGATTTTCTGCGTACTCATGAGGCTGTTAAGGATGCGGCAGTAATTGGTCTGCCGGATAAGCGCCTTGGAGAGCTGGCGGCTGCCATAATAGAGCTGAAACCAGGATACAGCTGTACCGAGGAGGAAATCCGGGAATTTTGTATTCCAATGCCCCGTTACAAACGGCCAAGAAGGATAATTTTCGATAAGGTACCCCGTAATCCTACTGGTAAAATTGAAAAGCCCCGTTTAAGAGAGAAGTATGGTGCCATAAGGCTGGTTGAGGCCCTGACAGAGAAGTAAAATTGAAGCTTTTCTTTGAGCTTCAGCATGCTTTCGCGCCGGGCAAAAGCCTCTATATCCATCACCACAAGGTCGCCGCTGCTGTTTTTAGTCAGATAAACAGGCTCGCCTGTACGTTTGCAGAGTTCGGAGATTTCATTGTAGTTCTTGCGTATTGCTGCGAAAGGCCGTATATTTATTATTACTCAACTCTCCTATAAAAGTAGTAATATTGTAGTATTATTATATGCTAATTATACTACAATATATTGAGATTGTTAAGATTTATATCCGATACTCAATGGATATTGCATAACTCCTGTTTATTAATATTTGTTGAGCGCACATTTTAATGATATAATTATGTACAAAATAGATGCGAGGTGATTACAATGCCACAAATTAGACCTATAACAGATTTAAGAAATACAAATGAGATATCTGAGCTATGTCACAGTAAGAAAGAGCCAATATTCATTACTAAGAACGGATATGGCGACCTTGTTATTATGAGTATAGAAACCTATGAAAACATGATGTTAATGAATGATATTTACAGAAAAGTAGATGCAGCAGAACAATCTATTGCTAAAGGTGAAGTAATGGATGGCTTTGAATCTCTAAGAAAAACTAGAGAAAAATATGGAATATAAACTTATTGTTTCAAAAGAGGCTCACAATGATATTGATGATATTGTTAATTACATTGCTTTAAAACTTGCTAATCCAACAGCAGCGGCAAGTTTTCTTGATGATGTAGAGAAAAGCTACTACGAAGTTATCAATAAACCACGTATGTATAGCTTATGTCAGGATGTAAGACTCAGCAGAGAAGGATATAGAAGAATTGTTATCAAGAATTATCTTATCCTATATCGTATTGATGATGATGCAAAGGCTATTCATATTGTGAGAATAATTTATAGTGGTAGAAACTATTCTGAGCTAATCTAAAAATAATTGTTCTGGCTACTCAGTCTTTCTTCGCGGTTTTCTATGGCATAGTTTTGAGCATCAACATCAATTTTGTCATAGCTGTGGGCAATGATATTCCCTTGGTGCTTTAATTTGGTGTTACAATGGCTTTGATTTCTTCAATGGTATAAGGCTTTTCCACCATGGCTCTTACCCTCCTTTAGCTTCACGCTTTATTATATTATACCACAATTTCCTCTAAAAACTACCTGAAACTGGAATCTCCATGAAAAATAAGAAGGGATATGGCGACCTTGCTATTATGAGTATAGAAACCTATGCAAGAGAAATGGCACTAGCTGATGCATATAAGAAATTGGCTGTTGCAGAAAACCAGATTAAAAATGGTGAGCTGTTTGATGGAGATGAAGTTAAAATAAACAGCTTTTGCGAGACAAATTTAATAAAGCATTACAGGAGGATTTTAAAGGAATATATAGAATATTTTCTAAAGAGAAAATTAATTTGCTAAAAGGCAAAATTTATATATATTCAAGTCATCTTTTTTCGTGTTTTGTTTACATCAAAAGGAGCTGATTTAATTGAATGATGATTTAAAAAGAATTCATCAAGCATCTCTGGAAATATTAGATGGAACAGGGGTAAAGTTTT
This sequence comes from Clostridia bacterium, assembly GCA_018333845.1. GTDB lineage: Bacteria > Bacillota > DSM-16504 > Desulfitibacterales > Desulfitibacteraceae > Desulfitibacter. The sequence goes on from JAGXSK010000242.1 coordinate 1,853, forward strand.
ATCACCCCAGGGTATTGGACCTGCTCCAAAGTAAAGGTATAAGGGTGGTTGGAGAAACAGCTTTTTTTAAGCCAGACCAGATTATGAGTTGGGTTAGTAAAGCCCCGTCAGTATTCAAAATCTATGGGCGGAATTCTAAAAATGACATGACAATTGGCGGGGACAGGGTTGAATATGTTTCATGCAATTCAGGGTTTCCCTGGATTACAGACGCAGATGGATTTAAACGAAAAGCAGTATTAGATGACTATCTTACTTTTTTAAAACTTGTGCATCAAACATCTTTTTTTAAGGTTAATGGTGGAGTGATGGTTACTCCATCAGATCTGCATATTCAGCCGTTATATCCTGTAATGTTATATTTAGCGTTGCTGCATTCGGATAAGTGTTTATTTGGTGGATTGGGAGGATTAGATGAAACTATAGCAATTATGGATATGCTTAAAATTGTATATGGAGATAAAGAAGAATTAATCAAGAAGCCCAGGATTGTTACCATTATCAGCCCACTTTCACCTCTTCAATTTGACAAGAAAATGTTGGATACCATGATAACCTATGCAGAATATGGTCAGCCCATTATAGTAGCACCTGCTGTAATGGCCGGAACCACAGGACCAGTTACGCTGGCAGGCACAATTGCTTTATCAAATGCAGAAAGTTTAGCTGGCATTGCCGTTTCTCAGATGATTCGAGAGGGGACTCCTGTTATTTATGGCTCTGCAAGCTCGGCTGCAGATATGAGAACTGCAAGCTGTTCTATTGGGTCTCCTGAATCTGCACTATGTGCTGCTTACTGTGCCCGCTTAGCAAAAGCCTATGGCCTTCCCTGCCGTGGAGGGGGTACTCTTAACGATGCTAAATCCGTATCAGTTCAGGCCGGTTATGAAGGTATGATGGTCATGCTGGTTGCTGTCCAGGAAAAAATAAATTTCATTCTACATAGTGCTGGATCTTTAGACAGCTACGGTGCAATGTCTTTCGAAAAGTATATTGTAGACCTGGAAATAATTGGAATGGTAAATCGGTTTAACCAAGGTGTACAGACAGGTACCCAAGAGTTAGCCTTAGATGTTATCAAAGAAGTAGGTCCGGGAGGGGAATTCTTGTCACACCTTCATACCATGCAATTTTGTCGGAAAGAGCTCTGGATTCCCGATATTAGTATTCGGGGACCATTAGAAAATAAGGATCCCCATGGATATATTATTGAAAGGATCAACAGGAAAAAAGAGCAGCTGCTGGAAGGTTATTCTATACCGGAATTCTCTTCTGCGATTAAATCAAACCTTAAGAAATACCTGACTGAAATTGGAGTAGAGCAGTGTCTAAGGGATGTAAGCTGGTGATTTAAAGGCAAAACAATGAAAATAGATGTATATTTGATGTTCTGTTGAAAAAAACGTTGAAAAAAATATAATTATTGATAAAATTATTCTAGAAGAAACAAAATTATTTAATTAGAAAAATGAGGTTTGTCATGACTGATGAAATTTTAGGTGAAAGAATAAAAACTATTAGAAAACAGCGGGGGATGACCCTGCAAAACCTTGCTGATGAAACAGGATTGTCTATAGCGTTTATTAGTAAAGTTGAACGGGGGTTAACTAGTCCAACATTTAGCGCTATTTTGCAAATATGTAAAGCTTTGGAGGTTGATTTAACCGATGTAGTTCAGCCTTCAGAGATCAAAAGGTCTGTGATAAAGAAAGATGAGAGAATCCAGATGTCTCCTTTGGCAGATGGGCGTATTAAACATGAATTTGGAACTGAAGGCTCTAGAAAAATGAAAGGACTGTGGATCACTTTAGAAAAAGGCACCACAGATATTTCAAGGGGCCACCCGGAAGATGAGTTAGGTGTTGTTATAAAAGGCAGGTTAGAAGTTACTGTAGGAAAGGATGCTTATGTATTAGAAGAAGGAGATACTTTATACATTGAAGCCACAGTTCAGCATAGTTTAACGAATATTGGAGATGAAGAGTGCATCTGTTTTTTTGCTATTTGTTAAATTTTGAAAAAACATAAAAAATGACATATTAAAATAATCGCAAATCATCTAGCTAAATTAGCTAAGAAGATTTGTGATTATTTTTTTAGCTTAATCCAATCTCAGGTTAAGATTTTCCTTGGCCGCCATAATTCAATATGCTTTTAAAAAATTTTACAGATGGAAAAAATTCGCAGCTAAGCACTAAATCTTTGGAAAAAATATTTTGTAAATTCAAAAATAATTAACATTTCAAGCAGGAAATTTTCTAAATGTAAAGAATATTACACAATGAGAAAATTATAACGCATATGATTTTCTAATTATAAAAAATCTTTATTTCGATTTATTTGATTATTCTAATTTAATATACCCACTATTTTATACATAAAGGGAAGTGATTCTTTTTGGATCAAGCATTGGAAAGGCTTCATGAAGCTTCACTGAGAATACTAGAGAATACTGGAATTAAGTTTTTCCATCCCAGGGTTCTGAGGATACTTCAACACGCAGGGGTCAAAGTTATTGGACAAACTGCTTATTTTTCTCCAAACCAAATAATGGAATGGATTACCAAAGCACCTGCTGCATTTTCAGTTTACGCCCGAAATCCTAAATATAATATACTCCTGGGTGGAGATAATATAGAATTTGCAGCAGGGTATGGGGCTCCAGTTATTATTGATGAGAAGGGCACAAGAAGAGCAGCTCAATTTAGTGATTACTTAAGTTTTCTAAAGTTAGTTCAGACATGTTCCCTTTTTAATATTAATGGAGGCATACTTGTTCAGCCTGCTGACTTAGATCCCATGAATAGCTTTCCAAGTATGCTGCATGCCGCTTTAATATATTCTGATAAATGTTTAATGGGAGGAGCCGGTGGTGAAGAGGAAAGCAGGAAAATTTTTGAAATGCTGGATATAGTGTTTGGTAAAGATACCCTTAAAACAAAGCCCCGGATAATGGCCATACTTAACAGTACTAGCCCTTTGCAGTATGATGAGAGTACTTTAGATACACTGCTCTTATTTGCCCAATACGGGCAGCCGGTAATTATTACGCCTGCAGCAATGGCTGGGACTACTGGGCCTATAACTTTGGCAGGAACAATAGCCTTGTCCAACGCTGAGATTCTTGCTGGAATTGCTCTAGCTCAAATGGTTAGAGAAGGAACTCCAGTAATGTATGGTATGCAATCCACTGCCGCAGACATGAGAACCGGAGCGATTGCAGATGGTTCCCCTGAAAGGGCCTTGTGTGTTCTCTATGGTGCCCGTCTGGCAAAAGCTTATGGATTGCCATGCAGAGGCGGGGGAACAGAGAATGATGCAAAAAGCTTATCCGTGCAAAGTGGATATGAGAGTATGATGGACATTTTGGTAGCCTGTCAGGAAAAATTGAATTTAATTATACACAGTGCCGGAACTCTAGACAGCCACGGAGCCATGTCCTTTGAAAAATTTGTAGTTGATATAGAAATATTAGGAATGGTAAGAAGGTATTTTCAGGGGCTGAATATTGATGAGGAATCCCTTGCTGTGAAAACTATACATTCAGTCGGTCCTGGGGGGGAGTTTCTGACACATGAGCATACCATGCTGCACTGCAGAAGGGAACATTATATGCCTTTTGTCAGTACTAGAGGACCTTTACCTATTGGAACTGATCCCGAGGGGGAGCTGTTCCAAAATATCAACAAGAAAAGAGAAGAAATGTTAGCCCAATATTTCAAACCGGAATTACCTAGAGAAACATTAATGCAGCTAAACCGATATTTGGATTCTGAAGGAGTGGGGATATTTAGAGAGAAAAATCATCACTAAGAGGAGGTTTGGACTGACGTCATAAAAAGAAATAGACATTATATTTGCGAGGAGTTGGTGGTATGGATGTTTTAGCCATATGGGACTTGTTAGTGGGAGGTATTTTAAGAGGGGGAATGTATGTTCTTATGGCCATGGGTCTATCTCTGGTATTTGGGGTGATGAAAATACCCAATTTTGCCCATGGTGAGTTCTATATGTTAGGTGCATATTTTGCATATTTTGCATGTGCCGTATGGGGTTTTCCTCCTGCTGTGGCTATAATGATTGCTGCTGTTGGCGGGTTTTTAAGTGGCGCCATAATGGAAAAGAGTACATTCTATCCATTAAGAAAAAGATCCCGGGGAGACTGGATCATGAACAGCTTCCTGGTTACTGCAGGACTTTCATTTATCCTTCAGAATCTGGCACTGTCGTTGCTGGGGGCTGACTTTAGAGGAGTTCCCCAATATTGGGGTGGATCAGTTACTTGGTTTTCTGGGCTTAATATTTCAATAGACCGAGTAGTTGCCTTCTTAATTGCAATGGGATCTGTTGTAATATTCTGGATATTCTTAAAAAAGACAAAGACAGGCAATGCTATTTTGGCGGTATCGGAACATGAGACAGGTGCTATGCTCATGGGAATTGAACTAAACAAAATTCATACATTAACATTTGCGCTGAGCAGCATGCTTGCTGCCATAGCAGGGGCTGCCCTGTTATCAATTATTCCAGCTTATCCCACAATGGGTTTACAGCCTTTATATAAATCTTGGTTTGTAGTGATTCTGGTTGGCTTGGGTAATATTCAAGCTACACTGATCGGTGGGTTTTTAGTAGGGATAATTGAGGCCTTTGCATCATTTAGTTTAGGTGCCATGTGGCAGGATGTCATCAGTCTTTCTATTATAATTTTAGTATTATTGTTTAAGCCAACGGGATTGTTTGGAAAAAAATTAAAGGTTTAGGCGGTGATGGCAATGAGATACCAAAATATTGAGGACATTGGACTTGTCAACAGCTTTAAAAGGAACATGGAAAAAATTGGACTGTCACCTCTGATTTTGGGCCTATTTCTAGTATTGGGTGTATCTCCATACCTTATTCAGGATGAATACATATTACGACTAATGGTAATCAGCCTAATGCTTGGCACATTGGCTATGGGGTTTGATCTGTCTGCCGGGTATATCAAGGTTGCTAATTGGGGATACGCTGCCCTTATGGGTCTGGGCGCTTATACTTCTGCTTTGCTCTTAATGAAATTGGGCATATCACCCTGGATTGGAACAATTGCTGGGGGGTTAGCAGCAGGCCTTTTAGGATTACTCATTGGGATTCTGACACTCCGCATGGACGGTATGTTTGCGGCCATACTTGCGTGGTTTATCGGTTTGATTCTAATGGCCTTAACTACTTCTCTCACAGGGTTGACTCGTGGAGCCATGGGACTAAATGTGGACCTATATTTTAATACGGCCTGGTCAAAACCATATTTTTATGTAATATTTACTATTTGTGTTCTGACATTTATTGTTTTAAGATGGGTTACCAAGTCAAACCTGGGGCTGGCCTTCAATGCTTTGGGGCAGGATGTAGAAGCAGCCAGAACCTCTGGCGTGGATCCCATGAAGTATAAGGTGATAAATTTTACTATTTCCTGTGTTATCGCGGGTTTAGTTGGAGGCTTTTACGCGCATTTTATTGGCATTCTGACCCCGGATGTGATGCACACAAAACACACTGTTGAAATATTGGTAATTGCTTATCTAGGGGGAAGAGGAAGTATCTGGGGACCATTATTGGCAGCATTTTTACTTGTTCCAACCTTTGAATACCTGAACTTCTTATTGGAATTCAAATATGTACTTTACGGTATTTTGTTAATAAGTGTAATGATTTTTTACCCAGGTGGTATTTCTGGTTTCTTGAATTATCTATCTGATTTGATGACACAAAAAAGAAAATCTAAATCATCAAAGAAGGATTCCCCAGCTTGATTTCAGCAGTGGCAAGGGAAAATCACATTGTAATGTGAGGTGGTTTAAAGGAGTAAGTTAAACTGGAACAAGAGTGCTTGAAATTGAAAAAGTATTAAATTACGAGGAGGTAAGTTTATGATCAGGTGTAATAAAGCTTTGCTTATAGTGATGGTATTGCTGCTTGGCACAGCTCTGCTGTTTACTGGTTGTGGGGCTAAAGAGCCAGCAAAAGAGGATGTAAAGGTACTGACTGTTGGTGTGGATTTGCCGCTTACAGGACCATCTGCCAAGGCAGGAAGAGAATTTCAAGACGCAGTTAAAATGGCTTTTGAAGAAGTTGGATATAAAATTGGGGACTATGAGGTGAAGTTAGTTTGGATTGATGACCAGGCGGATCCTCAAAAAGGCACCGCAGCCTATGAACAGGCTGTGGTCAGGGACAAAATTGATGTAGGCATCTTGAATTGGAACAGCTCTGTAGCTGTAGCCTTAATGGAAACCGTGGCCAAATATCAAATACCTCACTTCTTTGGCATGGGTGCTGCAGGTACAATCAATGAAAAATGGTTGTCTGATGAAAAATATCGTTACTGGATTAATAAAGGATGGGCAATGCCGGATAAAATGACCCAGGCTTATGTTGATACTATCTCCCAGGCCATTGAAAAGGGCCTTTGGACACCACGCAACAAAAAGATGGCTATTTACGGCGATGATACCGATTGGGGCAGAAGCTATGGGAAAAGCATGAAGAAAAGATTTACAGATGCCGGTTGGGAAGTGGTCAGCGAAGATTACACAAGATTAGGGGAAACTGATATGTATCCACTCCTTACCAAAATGAAGAGCCTTGATGTATCTCTGGTAGCAGGAACCATTTCTTCACCTCCTTCAATTGCGGCATTTATAAAACAGGCCAGGGAAGTAAACCTCAATGCTTTAATGATTTGTGATGCCTTAGGAGAAACAGCAGACTTTTATTCATTAACTGGTGATGCTTCTGATTATGTACTTGATAACCGTCCTATTTTTGTTTCTGAAAGAGCCCTGAAATTTGCAGCAGATTTTAAAGCAAAGTATGGATATGAGCCCTCTCCGGCAGCTGGCGGTCAGGTATATGATTATACCAGGTTCTTTATTAAGGTAGCTAATGAGACGCTAAAAGAATATGGAGAACTGAATAGAGAAACTTTGTTCAAGTTTGCCCAAGAAAAGCTAATGACAGGTGAAATCACATTTACTGATGGGGTAGTTATGGAAGAGTACAAATATACTCCAGAATCTGCTCCAGACCCAGTAGTTGGTGAAGGTTACTACATCTTCCCTGTAGTTCAGTATTTTGGTGGAAAAGCAACTGTGATATGGCCAGATTCCCAAAAAACGGGTGATATACAAATTCCTGATTATGCAAAATAAATGATGAAATATTTCCGGTGCCTACTGATATTTGTAGGCGCCGGAAAAAACTAAATTGATCTAACTTATTTGGAAAGCAGGTGATATCAGTGCTGTTAAGAACCGAAGGAATTCAAAAAAGGTTCGGCGGTTTAGTGGCAGTAAATGATGTATCCATCACAGTCAACAAGGGGGAAATATTTGGTATAATTGGCCCTAATGGAGCAGGTAAGACTACATTTTTAAACTGTGTTTCAGGGTTTTATACTCCGGAAAAAGGCAAAGTTATTTTTAATGATCAAGATATTAAGAATTTGTCTCCTACCCAGCTATGCAACAAAGGAATTGCCAGGACTTTTCAGATTGTAAGGTCCTTTCCTAAATTAAGTGCCTTGGATAATGTCAAGGTGGCGGTTATTTTTGGCGGTAAAGAGAAGCAAAACCCGGAAAAGCGGGCAAAAGAGCTAATGGATTTTGTCAGTTTTCCCGTATCACAAGACATTATTGCAGAAAATTTAAATACAATGCAGCTAAAGCGGTTAGAGCTGGCTCGAGCCCTGGCAACTAACCCCCAACTTCTTCTCCTTGATGAGGTAGCAGCGGGGTTAACTCCAGCTGAACTTCCGGATTTTATTGATCTTATTAAAAGGATCAGAGATTGGGGAGTCACTATTATTGTTATCGAGCATGTTATGAAATTTATCATGGAATCATGTGACCGTATTGCCGTATTGAATTTCGGGGCAAAGATTGCAGAAGGAACCGTAGAAGAAATAAAAAACAATCCCAAGGTAATGGAAGCCTATTTAGGAGAAGAACACGTGCACTAATTGAGGACATTCCTCGACCAGAAAGGAATACCCAAAATAGAGGTGTGTCCCCTAACCTTAAAGAAAGTCAGGAGGGATAATGTGCTTAAGTTAAGCAATGTTAATGCAGGTTACGGAAAGCTTGGAGTTTTGTGGAATGTTTCTCTCGAAGTTCATTCAGGAGAATTTGTGGCCTTGGTTGGCCCTAACGGAGCGGGCAAAACAACTGTATTGCGAACTATTTCCGGAATTGTCAATCCTGCTGGAGGGGAAGTCAGGTTTATGAATCAAAAAATAAATGGGCTCCCGGTGCAGCAGATAATGAGAATGGGCATCAGCTTTGTAACAGACGATGGCTGCCTTTTCTCAGGCATGACCGTAATGGAAAACTTGATGATGGGTGCGTATACTGTCAATGACAAGGAAAAAGTAAAAAACTCCCTAGATAGTATATTTGAACTGTTTCCGAGATTGGCCGAACGAAAGAAGCAGTTTGCAGGAAGTATGAGCGGAGGGGAGCGAAAAATGCTTGCCATTGCACGTGGATTGATGTCAGACCCCAAATTAATATTAGTAGATGAGCCGTCATTAGGCCTTGCCCCCAAGTTAGTTCTTGATGTTTTTAAAACCCTCAAGGATTTAACCACGAGAGGAGTGACTATTTTACTTGTTGAGCAGAATGTTAATACCACTTTGAAAATCGTAGATCGAGGATATGTTCTGGAACAAGGCAGTATTATACAAGAAGGCAGCAGTACTGAGTTAAGAGAAAATGATCACATTAAGAAAGCTTACCTGGGAATAGCCTGAAAAGAGAATTAATTTCAGTGTCTGAAAATAGTAAATCACAAATAACGGCATTCATTTTAAAAATTTTATTAAAAGAAACTTTTTTATTAGCAGGAAAACCCTTGTTAGTGCAGAATATTTCTAAGCAGAAAAATAATTTTATAAATAGAAAAATTATAAAGCTTTGTCTGCAAGAGAATAATTGGTATCAAATTAAATTGAATTTATTTTAAGTTTTGTAAAAGCAAAGGAGAGGTCTAAATGAGGTCAAATTTTACTCAATTTACCACCCCCCAAATGCGGGTATTGTCTGACGACCAGATCAAATCAATTTATTTTGCAGCACTGGAAATTTTAGAAAGAACCGGAATGAATATTGATTGTGAGGAGACACTTCAGATGCTTGCGGATCATGGTGCTCTGGTAGGTCCCAAAAAAAGAGTACGCATTCCTGCATATTTAGTAGAACGTGCTCTAAAAACTGTACCGCCACGAGTAGTACTCTGTAACAGGGATGGGGAAAGAAAACTATTCTTGGAGGATAACAACGTCTACTTTGGTTGCAATCCTGATAACCCGGACTACATTGATCCTTATACCGGAGAAAGACGTCCTATGACCAGTCTAGACGGTAAAGATATGGCTACCGTAATTGATTATTGCGAAAATATTGAGTTTGTCTTAAACGCTTGCTTTAGTGCTGATGTACCCAGACATGTAGCCGACCGGGTAATTGTCCGTCAGATGATGCTCTATATGAGAAAACCCATTGGGTTTAGCTGTACAGATGCGGATTCTTTGCTCGATATTATAGATATGGCAGCAATTGTGGCCGGTGGATATGATGAATTAAAGATGAACCCATATATTTTCCATATCCAGGAACCCATCAGCCCGTTAAGCCATGATGGCAATACCATGAAAGAAATTAAGATTTGTGCAGAAAAAGGCATTCCTTTGGTATATTATCCCATGCCCATGGCCGGAGCTACTGCCCCTGCTACCATAGCCGGAATGCTGGCCCAGAATTTAGCTGAAGCCTTTACCGGCATGGTTGTCCATCAGTTGACCCAACCTGGTGCTCCCTTTATTACCGGTGGAGTAGCATCCATTATGGATATGAAGACTACAAGATTCTCTTATGGTGCCCCGGAAATGAGCCTTAGTGTTGCTGGACTCACAGATATCCTTCATTATTTAAAGATTCCTGTATGGGGTACTGCCGCTACCGTTGACTCCAAAACTGTGGATCAACAGTGTGCTGCGGAAATTGCGTTCTCCAGTCTCATGTCAGGGCTAAGCGGTGCTAACCTGGTTCATGACACTGGATTAATGGATCAGGCAACCGTAACCTGTCCGGAAGTTCTGCTCCTGGCTGATGAAATCCAAGGCATGGTAAGGAGAGTTTTGCAGGGAATACCCGTAACTGATGAAACCCTGGCTCTTGATGTTATTAATGATATCGGAAACGGCGGAAGCTTTATTACTCATGAACATACCTTTAAGCATTTCCGTGATTTCTGGGTACCAAGCTTATTTGACCGTTCAGTTTTACAAAAAGGTCAGACAATGCCTTCCTTGACTGAAAGGTTAAATGCCAAAGCACGTTATGTTATTGAAAACCATGAAGTTCCGCCCCTGCCAGCTGATAAGCTGAAAGCCCTTTTAGAGCTGGAAAAGAAATGGCTGGGTTAAGTGTAAGGTCCAATAGAATTATTCTTTGAAGGAGTGGTAGATCATGTCAAAAAAAATGAAGCTTGGCTTACACACCTACACGCTTCATCTTTGGGGATTAGGGGAAAACTATGCAAATTTCAATGAATACCGCCCAAAAGCCATGACCTTGATGCAGCTAATGGATAAGGCTGTTGAATGGGGATTGGACGGACTCCATATTACAGGCTGTGATTTGGAAACAAAAGATGAAGCATGTCTTAAAGAAGTACGGGAGGCTATGGAGGCTCGTAATCTATATGTAGAATATAATTTCTCCTTGAATTCTGAATTTGATCACCGAATAAATGATACAATTGAGGAAGGCATTAAAATTGCTTCAGCACTCGGGGCTGAAATTGCCAAGGTTAGTCTGGATGTGCGCCGTCCTCGCCCCCTTTATGGAAGCTGCTTCCATCCGGCGGTGATGAAACAGCTGGTGGATATATACGAAGAGATTAAGGCAGCCTTGCCCTTGATGGAAGAACTAGGTATAAAGCTTGCTGTTGAAAACCATACTGATACCTATGCAGACGAAGTTATTTGGCTGATAAAACAAATCAATCACCCCTTGGTGGGCGCCTGTTTAGACACAGTAAACTCCATGTGTGTTCTGGAAGATCCTATGAGTGCTGTGGAAAAGCTTGCTCCCTATGCTTTTGTAAATCATTTTTGCGACCATAAGCTTGATAGAGATGAATTTGGACTGCGTTTTCATGGAGTAGCTTTGGGTGACGGGGATATTGATTGTGTTAAAGTCTATAACACAATCAGAGAGGTGTCACCTACCGACCGTATTACCTTTGAAATCGAGTGGGATATGGAGGGAGACTCCCTGGAAGCAGCTCAGCAGAAACAATTGGATGCATGTATTAGAAGTATAAAATACGCCCGAGAGGTTCTCGGTATTGGGAAATAGAAATTAAGAATTGACTTTGCGTACAAGTTGATATGGTATTAACCTCCTCCTCTTTATTGATAGTTGCGATAAAAACATTGCGACTACTTTTTTTAAGAATTATAACTCAACCTTCTAAATATTACAGCGAAATTTAGCAATTAGCGGAGCCATGGGGACGATTCGAGCGTCACCGTAGCGCAACGAAGGTCCGAAGGGAAGACGATGGAACCGTCCCCATGGCGTAGTCCCTTAGCCGTACTTATTTCGAGCTTACAGGCTGTGCGAAGATAAAATTTACGGGTATCCGCTAAAGTGAATCTTATGTATTTTTTGGCATTTGAATTTGAAGTGTTTAAGAATAGGGAGTGGAAATAAGATGAGGATATTAGATCATCCCATACTGGGAAGTCAATTAGACATTGAATACCTGTGGATAACTGTAGACGGGAAAAAAATTAAAGCAAAAAAGGGAGAAACCATTGCAGCATCATTGCTTGCTAATAATATTCGAATTCATAGATACACATCTAGATACAAAGAGCCAAGAGGTATTTATTGTGGTATTGGGCAGTGCACTGATTGTGTAATGACAGTTAATAACGTTCCTAACATTCGGACGTGTATTACGCCTGTAGAAGATGGAATGATTATACAGACGCAATATGGACACGGGAGAAGGGGAGAAGACAGTGAAAGATAAAGAAATAGCAATAATCGGTGGAGGACCAGCCGGTTTGGCGGCATCAATAGAGGCTGCAAAAGCAGGAGCAAAAGTTCTGGTCATTGATGAGAATAGAAAAATAGGAGGACAGCTTTTTAAACAAATTCATAAATTTTTTGGTTCACATGCTCACAATGCAGGTGTACGTGGTATCAATATAACATCAAGATTATTAGAAGAAGCCCAAAAACTAGGAGTAGAAATATGGTGTGATAGTGCTGTTATAGGTTTATTTAGTGAAAAAACCCTGGCTGTAGTTAGAGATATGGGGCAGAAAAAGGTTACATTAACAGTTAAAGCTCAAAAAATGCTAATTGCTACCGGTGCTTCTGAAAATGCTATTAACTTTCCTGGATGGACCTTACCAGGGGTTATGGGTGCTGGTGCAGCTCAAACTATGATTAACGTGGAAAGAGTACTGCCGGGGAAACGCGTCCTCATGGTAGGGTCTGGTAATGTAGGGTTAATTGTAACTTATCAATTATTGCAAGCTGGTGCAGAAGTAGTAGGAATTGTAGAAGCAATGAATAGAATAGGAGGATATGGAGTTCATGCAGCAAAGGTAAGCCGAGCAGGCGTACCCTTTTATCTGGGTCACACAATCATACGAGCTGATGGAAATCACAACGGCGTAAATCGTGCTGTGATCTCTGAGATTGATGAGAATTGGAAGCCTAAAGTGAATACCGAAAAAGAATTTCAAGCTGACACCGTATGTATTGCAGCAGGCCTTCGACCTCTTTCTGAACTGGCTAGAATGTACGACTTAAAACATACGTATATTCCAGAATTAGGAGGATGGGTGCCAATACACAATGAAAATATGGAAGCATCAGTGTCAGGTGTGTATGTGGCTGGAGATGCTTCCGGTGTAGAAGAAGCAAATACTGCAATGGATGAAGGCAGATTAGCAGGGGTTGATATGGCCCAGTCTCTTGGGTATCTAGATAAAGAAACAGGCGAAGCTTTAAAAGCTGAAATTAGAAGCAGACTAGAGACTTTAAGACAGGGTCCTTTTGGTGAAAAAAGACTATTGGCTAAAAAGAAAATTGTTGAAAAGGGGTATGCAATATGACAGAAGGCATAGAAAAAAATGGATACCCTTCATTGGAAGAAATAAAAACCACGTGTGGCTTTCCCTCAGAAGAAAGATTTAAAAAAGGGCCTGTAGCAATTATAGAGTGTGTTCAGGAAATACCCTGCAATCCCTGTGAGATAGCATGTAAGTTTGGTGCAATCCATATTGGAGATCCATTTACCAAGATACCGAAATTACGGGAAGATTTATGCAATGGCTGTGGTATTTGTGTTGTTAATTGCCCTGGGCTAGCAATTTTTACACTTGATATGACATACTCCGAACATGAGGCAGCTATAGGTTTTCCCCATGAGTATCTTCCGCTTCCTGAAAAAAACCAGGAAGTGGGGGCTGTCAACAGAGCCGGGGTTGAAGTATGTAAAGGGAGAGTTATACGAATCAACAAGTCAGCAAAAAATGACCAAACCCCTGTCATAACAATAGCTATTCCTAAAGAATTTGCCGATGATGTGCGCGGGATAAAAAGATTAGGGAGGGGGTAAAGTTTTGAAAGACAAAGATCTTATTGTATGCAGATGTGAGGAAGTTACAAAGGGAGAAATATTGGAAGCTATCGAGCAAGGAGCATGTTCAATAACTGGAATAAAAAGAAGAACTCGTGCTGGTATGGGGTTATGCCAGGGGAAAACATGTCAGAAGCTGGTTGAAAGAATTTTTGCTAAAGAAACGGGATCAAAGCCTGAAGAATTGCTGCCTTGTACAGACAGACCTCCGGTTAGACCTGTATCATTTAGAGTATTAGGGGGCGGCAATGATGAGTAGAAGTACAGATGTAGCCGTAATTGGAGGAGGTGCAATCGGAGCAGCCATTACTTACTATTTAGCTAAAGAAAATATCGATGCTATTTTGGTAGAAAAAGGCGATATTGCACATGGCACCACAAGCAAGTGTGACGGTAATGTATTGGTGCATGATAAAATTCCTGGTTTTGATAGTAGATTGGCCAAGCTTAGTCAGGATTTGTTTCCTGAAATAACCAATGAAATTGACTATGATTTTAATTGGGTACAAAAGGGAAGTTTATTGATAATTGAGAGTGAAGAAGAGCTGGAGGCTGCAGCAAAGTTTTGCCAATCAATGAAAGAAGAAGGGTTGCCTGTTAGAATCTTAGACCAATATGAGGTTCATCAAGATGAACCCAAATTAGCAAAAGATATAATTGGAGGGTTAGAAACCCAATGTGATGGCTCGTTAGATCCTATGGCTTTAGCTTATGGGCTTGTACATGGAGCAAAAAAATTAGGTGCACAAATTGACACATATAATGCTGTGAAAAATATACAGGTTAATTCATTAAAGAAAGATTTCAAAATAATAAGTGAAAGGGGAGAAATAAACGCAAAACGTATTGTAAATGCTGCGGGTGTTTGGACTCCAGAAATTGGTAAAATGGTGGGCCTGGATATTCCAATTTTGCCACGGCAAGGGCAAATCTTGGTTGCTGAAAGAACGGTTCCTGTGGCAAGGCGCAAGGTGGTGGAATTTGGATACTTGATGGCTAAGTTTGAAGGCGGCAATTACAAAAGAAATGTAACACCAGAGATGGAAAAGTATGGGATTGCCTTTGTTTTCGAGCCAACTCATGCAGATAATTTTCTTATCGGCAGCAGCAGGCAATTTGTTGGTATGAATACTTTTTGTGACATTGAGGTTTTAAAAGCTCTAGCGCAGAGAGCTAGACGATTTTTTCCAGTAATCGGCGACATTAACATTATAACTAGTTATGCAGGATTAAGGCCTTATACTCCAGATCATCTGCCTATTATATCAGAAACAGAAATTCCAGATTTTTATGTAGCATCTGGCCATGAGGGGGACGGCATTGGACTTTCATTAATTACTGGAAAGCTTATTACCCAGATGATTTGCAGTAAAACGCTAGACATTGATATTGAACGAATTAGGCTAAACAGATTTAATTCTAAAAATAGAAATGTAAATTAAAAAGGACGGGGGAAAAAATTTATGAAAGAATTTAGAGGTAGTTTTACGGTGATGGTGACACCTATGAATCAAGATCAAAGTATTGATGAGGGCGGAATAAGAAAGAACATTGACTGGTACATTGAAGAAGGTACTGCAGGAATTTGTGTGTTAGGAAGTACAGGGGAATTTCTCAGCTTAAATAAGGCAGAAAGACATAAAGTAGCTGAAATTGCTGTGGAGCATATTAACGGCAGAGTACCTTGTTTAATCGGAACCGCTGAAGAAACTACCGCAGAAACCATAGAATATACAAAGCATGCAAAAAAAATTGGTGCAGATGGTGCTTTGATTATTAATTCCTATTACTGCAAGCCAGCTGAAAACGAAATATATGAGCATTTCAAGGCTATATCTGAAGCTGTAAATATTCCCATCATGTTGTATAATAATCCTTGGACAAGTGGGGTAGATATTAAACCTGAACTTGTTGCAAAAATATGTCACTTAAAAAATATTTGTTATGTTAAGGAATCTTCAATGGAAATCAGAAGAATCAGGGATATTGCTCCATTGATTGAAGGTGAAGCTCAACTTTTTTGCGGCTGTGATGACTTGGCATTTGAATCCTTTGTACTAGGAGCCGTGGGCTGGATATCGGTATGCTCAAATATAATCCCTGGCATGTCTCAGCAGCTTTTTGAGCTAGTTCAAAAAAATGAAATTGAAAAGGCTAAAGAATTGTATATTAAAATGCTTCCTTTATTACATTTGATTGAAAACTCAGGGAAACTAGTGCAGGTTGTTAAAGGGGCAATGAATAAAATGGGGCGAGCTGCAGGACCTTGCCGGTTACCAAGGCTGCCCCTTACACCTGATGAAAATGCAGCACTTGAGAAAGTATTGGCAGATATGGGATTGATTTACATAAGGTAAAAAATAAGGCAAATATGTTTAAATATAAATTTAAGGGGGGAATGAGATGTCTTTTTTTCCTGATGCAAGAATATTGGATATTGATTTAACAAAGGAACAAGTAACAGTTAAAAGTCTGCCTGGAGAAATCTATCGTTTATATCCTGGAGGTTCGGCACTTGGGTTATATCTAATTCTTAATGAAATGGAAGCTGGAGTGGATCCCCTTTCATCTGAGAATATGTTGGTTTTCTCGGTAGCACCTCTTACAGGGCTTCCTATTAGTGGTACTAGCAGGGTGGTAGTTACGACGAAAAGTCCTTTGACAGGAACTATTGGTGACAGCCAGGCGGGAGGGTTTTTTCCAGCAGATCTTAAAGGTAACGGATATGATGCAGTAGTCTTTAAGGGTAAAGCGCAAAAGCCGGTTTACTTGTATATTGATGGAGACAAAGCTGAGCTCAAGTCTGCGGAACATATCTGGGGCAAGGTAACAGGAGATGCTGAAAAAATAATAAGAGACGAAATAGGAACAGACCGTTTGGAAATTGCCCAAATAGGACCAGGCGGAGAAAATTTAGTTAAATATGCATGTATTATTAATATGTGTAATCGAGCTAATGGACGCAATGGCACAGGGGCAGTGATGGGTTCAAAAAACCTAAAGGCTCTTGTAGTAAAAAAAGCAAAACACTTATCTGCTTATAATAAAGAAAAATTTTCCGAATTAACTACAAATATAAAAGAAAGAATGGCACAAAGCCCAGCAGCAGAAGGAATGAGAGAACATGGAACAGATGGAGATTTGTTAGGCTTTCATGAGGCAGGATTTTTGCCCACCAAAAACTGGACTACTGGATTTTTTCCAGAAGGAGCAAAGAATATAACAGGCGCTACTATGACGGAAACTATATTAGTTGATAGAGATACTTGTTATGCATGTGCTATTAACTGTAAGAGAGTTGTCGAGATACCAGAAAAAGTTGATCCGCTTTACGGTGGACCAGAATATGAAACCTGTGCTGCAATAGGTTCCTATTGCGGTGTTACAAGCTTAGAAACTATAGCAATAGCAAATCAGCTATGTAACATGTATGGTTTAGATACAATTTCCTGCGGTGGAACAATAGCATTTGCCATGGAATGCTATGAGAAGGGCATTATTACCCAAGAAGATACTGGCGGCTTAGAGTTAAATTTTGGAAATAGCGAGGTAATCCCTATACTTATAAGCCAAATTGCTAACCGCCAGGGTTTTGGAGACCTTTTAGCAGAAGGCAGCGCTAGAGTTGCGCAAAAGCTGGGGGGTGAAGCACTCGAACTATGTATAGCTGTTAAGGGACAGGAGCTTCCAGCTCACATGCCGCAGTTAAAACCTGCGGTAGGTGTGATATATGCTGTTAACCCATTTGGAGCTGATCATCAGTCAAGTGAACACGACACTTTCCTTGTAATGCCTGCAGATAGTCAAGAGAGAAGATGGCTGGCCCAAATCGGTACATGGAAGGGATATGACGATCCATTTCAGATTGACGATGATAAAGTTCGTTTTGCTTTTGACAGTCAATGCTTCTTTTCTATATTAGACACTCTATGTCTTTGTCAGTTTGTTTGGGGTCCATGTTGGGAACTTTATGGACCATCAGATTTAGTTGACTTATGTAAGAACGGCATTGGCTGGGAGACCTCGTTGTTTGAGTTAATGAGGGCGGGAGAACGACGCATAAATATGATGCGCTACTTTAATTCCAGGGAAGGCTTTACTAAAGCAGATGATAAACTGCCGGAAAGGATTTTTAGACCTTTACCTGATGGACCTTCTAAAGGCGTATATCTTGATAAGGAAAAGTTTACAAAAGCACTAGATACTTATTATGAATTTGCAGGCTGGGACGTGGAAACTGGAAATCCAACACCTGCAACACTTCGAAAACTTGGATTAGGCTGGCTAATTGATAAAGATAAATAGTCTTCGATTTGGGAAAGTCGAGGTGGTTTTTAATGATAATATTTGTAAATAACCACAAGATTGATGTGCCTGAAAATTTCTTGATTATAAATTTGCTAGATAAGTTAAATTATTCAAAACATGTTGCAGTTTGGGTAAATGATGTTCAATTACTTCAACAGGAATATTCAAAATATGTGTTAAAAAATAACGATAATGTGCGAATAATTAAACCTTTTGGTGGCGGATAAGAAAAGAAGCTGTAAAAGGGATGTATCGACCATTCTGAGTTGTTCTTTCCTCCTGTATGTTGTTGTTTCGCAATCCTATCATACAGGATTGGGCTCTCAGGGTGGTCAACTTTTATATTGTTTCTAAAAAACATGAAAGGGTAACAGTTTTTCGAATCCTTTGTACTAGACGGGATTGGAGTAACTTATTGTAAACTTTACCTTGGTTGTATTGTCTATAACCTTAATCCAATAAATCTTCCATATCCGTGAGAGCATGCTACGCCTTGGGGAAAACCTGGCTGCTGCAGAAGAAAGCCGGTTCATTGGCAAAAGTGATTATTATATTGACGAAGTATGATGAAACTAAATATCAGTCCTTTTTATGGGCTAAAGCCATAAATTCTTCTGCTTTACCGGTATCTTTAGTTAGATAAGTAACTGCTACCAACGCAATTACAGCAGCAGGAACACTGTAAAGAGCAGGGTTTACCAGTACGGGAATACCAACTATTGACTCTGCGCCAAAGAATCTGGCAAAGGTAAATAGTAATGAGCTTACCAAGCCGACTGTCATTCCAGCAATAATACCTTCCTTGGTTAGTCTGCGCCACCACAGGGTAAAGAGTAAAGCCGGGGCAAAAGTGCTGGCCGCTATACCAAAACACATACCCACCAGTATACCAACGTTGACATCTTTTAGCCAAACAGCCATCACAATAGCCAATACTGCCAGTAGACCGGCACCTACTTTAGCAAAAACCAACTGCTCTTGATCGTTGCTATCCGATTTGATAATACCGGCATAAAGGTCATGAGCCAAACTAGTTGTAGCTGAAATCAATAATCCGGCCGATGTACTCAGGACAGCCGCCAACGCACCGGCAGCAACAATGCCTAAGAAAATCTCACCGCCCAACAATTCACCTAACATCGGAACAGCCATGTTGGTAGCCATACCGTACTGTCCGGCATCTAAAAGCTGTATAATAGTAGGATACAGCAAATGCATTGCCGCTAAACCAACCAGTAATACCATGGCATAAAAAGTTGCCAAGCCCCAAATAGTAAATTCAGTACTCTTTTGGGCTGCCTGCGCATCCCGCACGGTATAAAAACGAATTAGTATGTGCGGCAGCCCCAGCACTCCTAAAAACAAGCCTAATACTAAACTTATCTGGTTCATCATATCTTGCAAGCCAACTCCAGGAGTTAAAGCACTAGGCGCATCGGGCATTGCTTCCCGGGTAGCTGTAATCACAGCTGCAGCATCTTCTGCTCCAATTTTGTCTATAACAGCGCTAGCTTCTGAAACAGCCACACCAGGCGGCACCATTTCATGAGCAGTATCAATGATATTCAACGGGTTACCGCCAAAATAAGCAATGCTGGCCCCTATCAACAATGCTGCCATGGCCCCCCATAACAGCATTCCTTGAATAGCTTGGTTATAAGTAGTGCCGCGCATACCACCTAAAATTACAAATAAAGCCATCAACACACCAGTTGCTATTACCGTAGGTAAAAAGGCCCACCCTAATAATAATTTAAATAAGTGCCCGGCACCAACTATTTGAGGTACTAAATAAAGAGTACAAAGAATGATGGTACTAATCATAGCCAGTATTTTAATTTCCCGACTTTCAAAGCGAGCTATCAGTGCATCTGCAATGGTAAACTTACCCGCGCTTTTAAGCGGACCGGCTGCTACCAGCAAAACAGCAATCCACGCTCCGAAAAAACCTAGCGCTATCCACCAGCCATCAATGCCACCTAGGGCTATCGCCCCGGCTATTCCCAAAAAACTAGCTGCGCTGCAGTAATCTCCCAGCATAGCCAAACCATTGACTTTCCACGGTATTTGCCCACCGGCCACATAAAAAGATGCTGTAGTACGGGTATGTCGCCGACTAGAATAACTTATATAAATTGTTAGTATTATACTTAATGCTACTATTGATAATGCTATGGGGTTTTCCATTTATTTTTCAACTCCTTTAGCTTTTAGCAAGATATGTCCGGGTAATTATTACCCCACCAATAATCATTCCCCAGCCCACCCAAATAGCCAGCGGTAAACCCATTATGATAGTAGCAGCAGTTTCTTTCATAGGAGCAGAGGTCAATAATACAGCACCAAAATATATAATTGCAAAAGCTGCAAAAAGGCTGAATGAAAACTTAAATCTCTGTTTAAATACTTCCGGTTGAAAAACCGGTTTGAACACATTTAACTTGGCAGATTCTTTTAAAGCAGGCAACAAAGCCAGCATATCAGAAATATCTACCGCCCCTTTTTTTATTATCAACACCGGACTGTGTGCTCCTTCTGACACCGCTTGAGCTACGCTGCCAAAATACCACCTTTGCGCCCTTGTTCTGCCAGAATTTCCAATAATAATTAGATCCACATCATTATCTTTGGCCATTTTCAAAATACAAGCAGTGATACCTCCTTTTTCTAACCGGATATCAACATTTACACCATGTTGTTGACCATACGCTAACACTAAATCTAACGGCTTATCAGTAATTTGTTTTTGCTGCGGTCCTTTTAAAGAAGCCTCTTCGATGCTTTTTTCCATTTTAAGCAGAGGAACTTCTTCTTCCACCTGTATTACAATTACTTGAGAGCCATATTGAGCAGCCATCTCTACTGCTCTTTTGGCAGCTTCCAGTGACGGGTCATAGCCATCTACGGCCACTAAGATGTTCTTGTACAAAACTACATACCTCCTTCCTTCAAATTTTATTTTTATTGCTGTTTTGTTTTTTGAATATTGAACCTATTTTAACAATGATAGAGCTTTAACGTCAATTAAAATGCTTTCGATGGTCAAAATTCACCTCTGAAACTACAGATATTTGCCTTGAGCTGCAAAAAAATTCCCTTCCCTTGGGGATATCTGTGGGGCTAATGAGCCTACCATAGCGGCCTACTCCCTGTCGAGGGTAAAGTGAATGTGCTAACCTAGCCTGTAAAAGTGAAATTCGCTTTTCAAAGAGCAAAATCTAATATATATAAACAAAACAAAGCATATAGTATAATGAACAAAGAAACTTACTTAATTTAGGGGAGGAACTTTTATTGAAACTAACAGACTATGAAAAGCGGGTTTTAGAGGGGGAAGAAGGCAAATTAAAACAAACAGCAATGAAAGTAATTGTTCAGTATGCTGAGGTTTTAGGAGCAGAACAATTATGTGAAGTCACAAAAGCTCATCTGTTTTGTGGTGCTCATCCTTACTTAGAAGTTTTTAAATCATCTGATATTGATGAGGTAATATCAGAAATGTGTTTCTGCTCAGCGGATAAGATATGTTTAGACAAAATGGCATGTTATTGCCAGTCAGATTGTGGACCAATGGATACCATCAACTGGGGAAAAATGTGGGTGACCTATGAGGAGTATAAAAAGAATATGGAATATTTAAAACGATATTTAAATGCCGGTGTTAATTTGGTTGGTTCCTGTATTCCATATTTAGTAGGTTTTATGCCATTAATGGGGGAACATTATGTGACCAGTGAATCTCATGCTGTGTTAATGTTAAACTCCGTTTTGGGGGCTTGTGGAAATGCGGACGGTATTGAAATAGGTTTCTGTGCTGCAGTAAGTGGCAGAATCCCTTATTGGGGAAATCATATAATGGATAACCGTATGGGTACACATGTATTTAAAATCAATTGTAAAACTGATACTGTTTCAGATTGGGACTTGCTAGGATATACTATTGGTCGTTTATTGCCCACACATTCTATTCCGATAATTGATGGTAATTTTAATAGACCTGATGTGACTAAATTGAAATCTTGTTATGCATCTATGGCGACTACAAGTGGTGCAGAAATGTGTCACATTGTTGGAATTACTCCGGAGGCATTAACTTTGGGACAAGCATTAGGTGGCAACCAACCTAAAGAAGTAGTGGTGGTTACTGATAGAGATATTTACTATTCTTTTGAACAATTAAATTCGGGTGGAAGGGGTGACATAGAATATATAAGCTTGGGCTGCCCGCATTATACAATTGAAGAGATAAGGCAAGTTGCAGCTTTCCTGGATGGAAAAAGGGTGTCTTCAAATGTATGTCTCCATGTATGGACGGCTAGTCCAATAAAGGAAACTGCAGATAGGTGTGGCTATACAGAAATAATTGAGGGAGCAGGAGGAGTTGTTCTTACTAGCAGCTGCCCGTTGACAAGTGAAAAAAAACCTGAAGGAATTAACGGTATTGCTTTTGACTCTGCTAAGCAGGCACATTATATTATTCCAGGCACATCAGCAAAAGTATACTATGGAACCCCTATGGATTGCCTTAAATCAGCCATTACAGGGAAATGGGAGGGAAGATAATGTCCAGAGTAATTATTAAAGGAAGAGGTGCTATTGGTGGAATAGCAGAAGGAAGAGCAATGGTTAGTCGCAGGACAATTCAAGGCTGGAGTGGTGTAGATGAAAAAACTGGTTTAGTTGTGGAAAAAGGGCATCCCTTTGAGGGTATGAGTATTAGCGGGGCAGTTCTAATATTATCAGGTGGAAAGGGTTCTAATGGATGGTCATGTCATTTTCATGCAGCTAAAGTTGCAAATATAGGACCTGCTGCATTTGTTTATCCTAAGATGGACTCTCGTACAGGGGCTGCGGCTGTAGTGACAGGTGTACCAGTTGTTACAGATATTAAAGAGGATGTATTTGAAATAATTAAAACAGGTGATTGGGTAAAGGTAGATGGATATAATGGGGTAATTGAAGTAACTCCAAAAGAATAACATTTATGACTATTTTAGGAAGTGATAAAATTGATCAGCTTATTTAACTTTAAAATAATTATGGTTTAACTCTTTTTTAACATTGACATTGTAAAATTAACTTATGAAATAAAAGTATTTATAACAAGTGAGAAATATGAATAACTTTTCCTTAATAAACTATGAAAATGTAATGACTTTATTCAAAGGACGGACTCCTGGGCAGGTTATTATTCAATATACTGATAAGTGTAATGCCCAATGCCCGCAGTGTGGAATGAGGGTAACTGAAAAGTATCAGCGCTCCACGCTGACGGAGGCCGTTGTTAAAAGAATTATTGATGCAGCAGCCGAAAAAGGAATTAAAGCAATTTCTTTTACCGGGGGAGAACCGTTTATTAATTTTGAAGAACTGGTTTCCTTGATAAAGTATGCCGGATTAATGGGAATACCCTACATCAGAACTGGAACAAATGGTTTTATTTTCTTGAAGCATGAAAAGGATGATTTTAAAGGGAGTATTACTAGGATTGCAGAAAAATTAGCCGAGACAAAATTGCGAAACTTCTGGATTAGCATTGATTCTGCTGTTGTTGAAATACATGAAGAAATGAGAGGTTTGCCAGGGGTAATCGCTGGTATAGAAAAAGCACTACCAATATTTCATGAGCATGGAATATATCCCTCGGCCAATCTGGGAATAAATAGAAATGCCGGAGGTTTAGTCAATTGGCCAAGGAGTCGGCCCTCGCAGGACGAATGGTTGTATGAATTGTTTGTTACTTCTTATAGAAAGTTTTATAGCTTCGTTATAGATCTGGGATTTACAATGGTTAATGCCTGTTACCCCATGAGCATTAATGGTGCTGATAATGAGTTAAATGCTGTTTATGGTGCAGCATCGGAGGATTATATAGTCAGCTTTTCCACACAAGAAAAGATTTTATTGTACAAATCATTGCTCCATGTGATTCCAGAGTTCAGGTCAAAAATAAGGATCTTTACACCAAGGAGCTCACTATATTCTCTTATCAAGCAATACGAAGGCCAAAGGGAATACGGCTTTCCCTGCAGGGGCGGGATAGATTATTTCTTCATCAATGCTAAAGATGCAAATACCTATCCGTGTGGCTTTAGAGGAGAAGAAAACCTTGGGAAATTATGGAATTTGGACATAAAGAACTTAGATAATAGGCCTTATTGCAGAAATTGCGATTGGGAGTGCTTCAGAGATCCTTCGGAGTTGTTTGGCTTTATAACAGCCATGTTGAGAAACCCGTTTGCCTTTTTAAGTCAAACATGGAAGGATAAAAACTATTATAAATTGTGGATAGAGGATTTGAAATACTACCAGGCCTGTAGTCTATTCAACGGCAGGATGCCGCCAGATTATGCCAGGTTGGTTAGGCTTGATAGAAAATGTGATAAAAAGTATCTTGGAATAAAGGAGGAGAAGCATGCGAATAGCAATTTTTAGTGACACTTTTCTTCCCCAGGTGAATGGGGTAACCAATACCTTGTCAAAAATGAAAGAATACATGGATGAAAAGGGTATTGAATATCGGTTTTTTGTACCAGGAGAGCGGACTGAAGGAAACTACTTTGGCAGCATAATTTCCTTTCAAAGTATGAACTTCTTTTTGTACCCAGAGTGTAAGCTAGCTTTGCCATCCTATCAAAGAGTAAAGATTAATCTGGACAAATTTCAGCCTCACCTAATCCACCTGGTAACTCCTTTTTCTTTAGGGCTTATGGGACTTAAGTATGCAAGAGACCACATGGTTCCCCTGGTAACCTCCTATCATACCGATTTTCCCCAATATTTACGATATTACAACCTGCAGTTTTTTGAAAAAGCAGTCTGGCATTTTTTTCGTTGGTTTCACTCTTTTAGCCAAATCAATTTTTGCCCTTCAAGGATAACTCTTGACCAGTTAAAAAGTAATAATATTAGTAACCTGATGATTTGGAGCAGAGGTATCGATAATAAGGTTTTTTCACCGGAGAAAAGGAGTGTTGCAGTTAGAGAGCAGTACGGTTTAGGAAAAGAAATCATACTTCTTTATGTGGGTAGAGTTGCTCCAGAAAAGGGTCTTGATGTATTATTTGACGCTGCAGTCAGCTTAAATAAAAAAGGAATAAATTACAAACTGCTTATTGTTGGAGATGGACCTTACAAAAAGCAGTTGGAAGAAAGAAACCTGCCTAATGTGACATTCCTTGGTTATAAATTTGGGGCTGAGCTCCAAATGCTGTATGCATCTGCAGATATTTTTGTTTTTCCATCTGCTAGTGAAACTTATGGAAACGTTGTTTTGGAAGCAATGGCTTCTGGTCTGCCAGTAGTTGCAGCAGATGCTGGGGGAGTAAAGGAGAACCTGATTCAAATGTATAATGGTATTGCCTTTGCTCCAGGCAGTCCTGAAAAAATGGCTGAAGCTATTAGCAGGTTGATAAAGGACGAGGATTTAAGGACAGGATTGGCCAATAATGCCAGAAAGTATTCTTTAACAAAAAGCTGGAATGAGGTTTTTTCAAATCTATTTAAGAACTATCAAGAACTAATGGAAAGCTCTAAAATCACCAGATCTAAATATTCTGCCTAATAAAACTTCAAGTTGGTTTTATACAGTAGTTATGCAGTTCCAGGATAATAATCCCAATTACATAGCCTTAGAGCCAAATATTTTAGCCAAAATTTATCTTCGCACAGCCTGTAAGACCCCAGTGCGGCTAAGGTTCAGGTGGGGTTAAAACCCCACCTGAACCAAGTCTTCTTTATCAATAAGCCTTACAAAATGCTCGGTTGTTATGCCAAAATAGACTTGAATCAACTGTTCTGACAGTGGTTCCGATAACCGGCGTTGAAAAAGTATCTTATCACTTCGCAGAGGGATGAGACTTGTTCGACGCCTTTTTTATTTGTGCTGTGAACAAAAGAGTTCCACAATGTGTGAAATGATGGATTTTATTAAGGCCTGATAATAGGGTTAAAAAGGCCCTATTATTCAGCTTTAAATATCAGCTTTAAAATATATGTATAAAAAAAGGTTTTAATCATTTTTAAGAGAATAATGTAAATACATATTTAGACAAATTTATTAAAGACACTGCACCTGGGACTTTACAATTAAAAATGGATAGCAATTGTTAAATTTGTTTATTAATGCTTGGGGGGGTAATCTTGCTAAATGTAAATAATCTGCTCTCCGCTCACCGGATT
Organism: Clostridia bacterium; assembly: GCA_018333845.1. Lineage (GTDB taxonomy): Bacteria > Bacillota > DSM-16504 > Desulfitibacterales > Desulfitibacteraceae > Desulfitibacter. The sequence continues at coordinate 28,049 of JAGXSK010000242.1, forward strand.
AAACAGTTCTTAACTAAAAACAACATAGAGATAGTGCATTTTATTCCTGGTAGAGTTAGATTAAAATTGTCCCATTGGCAGAATAGGCAAGGGGAGCTGGCCTGGTATATTAATGAACTGGAGCGTGATGCTAATATTACTTCTGTTTCATTTACACCTGAAACTGGTAGTTTATTAATTGAGTTTAATGAATCTGCTTTGAATAATTTGGATATTGTGGAAAATTGGTTGACTAAAGTAGAAAAATATACAGAATCACAGTGAAGAGGTGAGAAAAGTGCTGGGCATTATTGGAGGTACCGTAGCATCTTTAATTGGAAATAGCTTATTGAGCAGATTATCCACTCTAAACGTGAATGTAATTCATGCCATGCCTGGGAGAGTGCGACTGCAATGCAACACCTGGAAAAATGAAAATGTGGCAGCTATTCTGGCTGAATTCATGAAAAGACATCCTCTGGTAAAGGAAGCAAGCTGCTCACCTATTACCGGCAGCATGGTAATTAGCTTTAAAGAATTGTATTTAACTAACCAGCAATTTCAAGAGGTGATAGAAACGGCTGTAAAGGCTACAGGCAAAGCTGTAACTGCAAAAAAATCTGAAACCACCAATAAAATGATTAAGGTAATGGGCAGATTAAATCGACAGGTAAAAATTAGCACTAAAGGGCTGCTGGACATTCCCGCCCTAATCATATTGGCTTTAACAATCAATGGAATCAGAGGCTTTAATACAAACAGGACTAATTCACTTAAAGAATTGTTATGGGCTTATCGTATGTTGAGAGGGGAGGAGGCTATGCATATTGATTAACTCGGCAAGGCTAATCCATTTAATGCCTGGTAGAGTGAGAATTTACATAGGCAAGAGAAAAGAAAGACCTTCATTAATAGAAAGCAGATGTCGGCAGTTTCCCCCAATCTACTCTGCTAATTACAGTATGGAAACTGGTTCATTGCTGATATATTATCATTCACAAGTTCCAGTACGGCTAATTATTCAATGGTTATTAGAACAGTTTAATTCGTCTGCAGCTTCTGGGCAAAGTACTAATGAATTTAAAGGGTTTAGCCAGTTGGCCAGGTCGAATGTGGCCAAGAGTGGTGTGGCAGTTGCTGTGTATTTAATTGAGCGGTTTTTATTACCTGGCCAGTTAGGTACCACATCAGGTTTCTTGAGGCTTTTTCGCCCTGCTACCTTTGCATTGCTGTTTGCAGCCAGTGATATTATTAAGGAAGGTTTTTCCTACTTGTTTAATAAGAAAAAAGTTAACGCTGATACTTTGACAGCGGTGGCTTTGTTAGCTGCATCTTATAACGGCAAGTCCAGCTCTGCTTTGACCATCGTTCTTTTATCTAGAGCTGGGGAGCTGCTAACCAAGTATACTGCTCAAAGAACCAGAAACCATATTATTAACATGCTCAGGCTGGATGTGCCTTATGTCTGGTTGGTGGAGGAAAATGGAAGAGAGCGGAAGGTGCATATTGATTCTGTTAAATCAGGCCAAACTATTTCCGTGTTTTTAGGCGAGAAGATATCTGTTGACGGAACTATTGTAAAGGGAGCAGGTTCAGTAGACGAATCCCCTATTACTGGAGAGTATCTTCCCAAAGAGGTTTATCAAGGAAGCTATGTCTATGCAGGCAGCATATTGAAAAGCGGGCAGGTGCAGATTGCTGTAAAAAATGTAGGTGACGATACAGCTATAACCCGCATTATCAAGCTGATAGAGGAAGCGCAAAACAAGCAGGCCCCTATACAGTCCTATGCGGATAAAATGGCCCAGGCATTAGTTCCAGTATCCTTTATTATGGCAGGAATAGTACTGTTTCTTACTAAAGACTGGAACAGGGTTATGAATATGCTCTTTATTGATTATGCATGCGGTTTGAAATTATCTACTACAACTGCCATTTCTGCTGCCATTGGCAAAGCTGCTAAACAGGGGATTCTTATCAAGGGCGGGCAGTATCTGGAGAGCTTATCCAAGGTGGACACAGTAGTGTTCGATAAAACAGGAACAGTTACGGAAGGTGAACCCGTTATTAATAGAATCTACAGCTTTAACAACTATACTGAGGAGGATGTTCTTCGCTATGCTGCCTCTGCAGAAGAACATTCATCTCATCCTGTTGCCAGTGCCATTGTCAATCGAGCTCAAGAATTAGGCCTATCTATTCCCGACCATGGTAAAGTTGTAACAGTAATAGGCCGAGGCATTATGGCCGAAGTAGATAAAGGGAACTTGCTGGTGGGCAGTGATGTATTTATGGAAGAGGAACAGATGGACATCACTGCTTTAAAGAGCCTTCAGGGATTAGATTTCAAGTCTGAAAAAAACAGTTTGATTTATGTGGCCTACGAAGGAAAACTTATGGGAATTATCAGCATCTATGACCCAGT
>JAGXSK010000243.1 GCA_018333845.1 Clostridia bacterium
ACGAATTTGTTTAAGTAAAAATTGATTATATAGCAGTAAACCTGATATAATTGAGCTCACAATGACACACCCTTTCTTTGGATTTTGGAGTGGTGAGATACTCAATTATACCAAAAACAGGGGGGTCATTGTTTTTATTTGCCATAAAAACTTGAAACCCTTGATATATAAATGTTTTATTGTCTAGAGATTTAAAATAGGTTTACAAAACGATACTAGTTATAGGGGGTGGATACATGGAAGATATATTAAACTATACAAGGAAAGAACTAAATAGTCTCTTGGAAGAAGGCGGCTTTCCTGTATATAGAAGCAAGCAGATTTATCAATGGCTCTATACAAAATATGTCAATGACGTTAATCAAATGAATAACCTGCCTGTTAATCTTAGACAATGGCTAATAAACAACTATAACTGGAGATTTCCAAAAGCCATAAGGGAGCAGGTTTCTAAAATTGATGGAACTGCAAAGTTTTTAGTTGAGTTGGTTGATGAACAGACAATTGAAACAGTCTTAATGTTTCATGGTGGAAAAGCTGCAAAACAAAGAAAGACCCTTTGCGTATCTTCTCAAGTTGGTTGCCCGGTAGGCTGTGTATTTTGTGCCACTGGCAAAATGGGATTAAAACGAAACCTATCAACTGGAGAGATTATTGGCCAGCTTCTAGCAGTAAGCAGAGTGCATGGGAAAATAGATAACATTGTATACATGGGCATGGGGGAACCCTTGCTGAATTATGACAATGTTTTAAAATCCATTAGAATAATAACTGATGAAATGGGTTTAAATTTTAGTTCTCGCAAAATAACAATCTCTACCTGTGGGTTGGCACCGGAAATTAAAAAGCTCTCAGAGGAAAAAATACCTTTAACCCTTGCCATTTCCTTACATGCTGCAAACAATGAGTTAAGAAATGCGCTGGTACCTATAAATAAAAAGTATCCATTAGAGGACTTATTGGGAGCTGTTAAGTATTTTATAAACAAAACTAACAGGAAAGTCACCTTTGAATATATACTTGCCAAAGATATAAATGACAGCATTCTCCATGCAAAAGAATTAGCTGCATTGTTAAAGGGTTTCCTTTGCAATGTTAACATCATACCTGCTAATCCGGTACCAGGTACAGCAATTAAAAAACCAAATGCCAGGTCTATAGCTAATTTTGTTCAAATTCTTCAGTCCAAGGGAATAGAAACAGTTGTACGAAGTGAAAAGGGTGCAGATATTGATGGGGCCTGTGGTCAATTAAAGGCTAGAACTAATGGAAATGATTAAAAAGAGGAAAATCGCACCTTTAGGCGAAAATATATACTTGGTAATAGAGCATATTAGCACAAGTATAACATTGGTGGTGAAAAGATGATTGAAGCAGCAGGGCTATCTAAAAAAGGATTGAGACAGGAAAATCAGGATTCCTTTTTAATTAACCATTGCAAAAAAATATTTTTTGTAGCCGATGGTATGGGAGGCCATAATGCTGGCCAGATTGCAAGCGCCATTGCTATAAAAACAGCAGAGAGGTTTTTTGAAGATAATAATGACAAGTATTCTGATAAAGCTCTGCTTGTAGCCCATTCTATGACAGCAGCTAATAAAGACGTGATTAAGTATACCAGCGTTTATCCTGAAACATTAGGCATGGGTACTACCATGACTTTTGTGCATATGGATGATAATGGATTTGCTTATATTGGACACGTTGGTGATAGCAGGGCATATTTAATTAACACTAAGGGTATTACCCAATTGACTAATGATCATTCCTATGTTGGCGAGCTTTTGCGCAATGGTGGCATTACAGAAGAAGATGCCCTAAATCATCCCCAAAGAAATCTTTTAATGAGAGCAATTGGATGTGCTCCTCAAGTAGATATAGATGTGGTAACACATGAAGTTAATAAAGGTGATATGATTCTTTTGTGCACTGATGGTCTTTTTAATATGGTAAGCAAAGATGATATTAGGCATATAGTCTTGCAAAATTCGGTAAAAGATGCAGTTGATATACTGGTTGATACTGCCTTAAAAAGCGGGGGCAGCGATAACGTTACTGTAGTTCTAATTAAAAACTAAGACACAGGGACTTTTTCTGGCTTATTTTACACACAGATTGAGGTGACCTAATATGGTTGATAGGATGCTAGGAAATCGCTATAAACTATTAACTAAACTTGGTGGCGGAGGTATGGCCGAGGTCTATAAGGGCTTAGATACCCTTTTGGATAGGCAGGTTACAATTAAAATATTACGAGAGCAATATGCCAGTGATGAAGATTTTGTAAAAAAATTCAGAAGAGAAGCCCAGGCAGTAGCCCGACTTTCCCACCCAAATATTGTTAGCATTTATGATGTTGGCATTGAAAAAGAAATCCAATACTTGGTAATGGAATATGTAGAAGGTATAAACCTCAAAGAATATATTTCTGAGCATGCTCCCTTAAGTCAGGATACGTTAGTGAACATTGGAATCCAAATCTGTGATGCATTAGACCATGCACACAGCAATCAAATTGTTCACAGGGACATTAAACCCCATAACATTTTAATCACCAATACAGGTAAGGTTAAAGTGACGGATTTTGGAATAGCAAGGGCAGTAACTGAAGCCACTGTTACTTATACTGGTGGGTTTATGGGCTCGGTTCATTATCTTTCACCTGAACAAGCAAAGGGAGATATAACAGATTATAAATCAGATTTATATTCGGCAGGTGTTGTTTTATATGAAATGGCAACAGGTCATGTACCCTACGAGGGGGAAAGTCCTATAACAATTGCCTTAAAGCATATTCAGGATTCTCCCAAAAAACCAACAGAAATAAATCCTGACATTAGTCACAATCTGGAATTTGTAATTTTGAAAGCAATGGAAAGGGAGAAGGATAAAAGATTTTCAAGTGCTAGAGAAATGAAGTTCTATTTAGAAAAATTGAGTGACAATCAGGTATTTATTCATAGAGAAAAAAAGAATGGTTCATCTAATTTTAATAAAAACAAAAAACGCTTGAAGCCTGTTGGTTGGGTGTTAATTGTCCTGTTTACATTGGGACTGTTAGTGGGGGGATTTCTTGTTGCCCAGGAGCTAATAAAAGTTGATGAAATAAGAGTACCAGACGTGACTGGCCTTAGTCTGGAGGAAGCTGGCAAAACCCTTGAAAAAGAAGGGTTGAAGGTAGAACTAGGCGATGAGAGATTTCATTCGACCATACCCAAGAATCATGTAATAGACCAGAACCCAAGGCCTGATAGTATTGTAAGAAAGGGTAGGGTGGTAAAACTGGATATTAGTATGGGCCCCAGACAAGTAGAGGTTCCTAATGTGATAGGTGACAATATTCGTACTGCCAGAATAAAAATAGAAAATGCTAATCTAACTGTTGATGAGCAAATTGAAGAGGTATTTAGCGATGTACATCCTGAAGGCAGGGTAGTTGGTCAAAACCCTTTAGGTGGAGGGTTGCAGGACATGGGAGCAGAGGTTTCCCTGGTAGTAAGCAAAGGCCCCAGACTGGAAAACATCCCAATGCCTGATCTTCGGGGACTAGCCCTGGCAGAGGCTGAAAATACCTTAAGGGAAAAAAGGCTAAATTTAGGTATAATATCATATCAGGAAAGTGACCAGTACTTTACAGGACAGGTGGTTAGTCAAGACATTACTCCTGGTGAGACTATCCTACAAGGCAGTACTGTCAACCTGGTTGTCAGCAGGGGACCAGGCCCCAGGGCACAAACAGCCACAGTAACCATGACTGTACCAAATGATGGACAGGAGCATGTTATTAGGATAGTTGTTGAAGATTTAAAGGGGACCCGTGAGGAATATTTAAGAAGACATCAGCCAGGTGATTATATAAAGACAGTGGTTCAATTTTATGGACAAGGGATTGTTAAAATATATCAGGATGATGTCCTCATCCATGAAAGACCAGTCCCGTCATAGGAGGAGATTAACTCTGGAAGGTATTGTATTGAGCAGGTATAGTAGCTTTTACTATGTTCAGTCTGGCAACAAAACATGGGAATGCAGGCTGCGGGGAAAGCACAGGCTAAAGAAAACTGATGTAATAGCTGGTGATAAGGTTGAGTTTACTAAAGTCAATGAAAATCAAGGTGTTATAGAAAAAATTAAACCCAGGACAACAGAACTTTACAGGCCGACTGTGGCTAATGTGACCCAGTTATTAGTCGTAGTTTCTTTAAAAACCCCCTGTCCAAATTGGACACTTTTGGATAGGCTTTTAGTGTTAGGGGCCTATTCCAACTTAAAGTTAATAATTGCCTTTAATAAAGCAGATTTAGCAGATGATGATAGTGTTTTCCTTGCTAAAGAATATGAAAAACTTGGCTATAAAATAGTATTTACAAGTGTGAAAGAAAAAAAAGGAATAGATGAGCTTCAATACCTTCTAGATAATGAGATTACAGTCCTTGCAGGTCTATCAGGTGTTGGAAAATCAAGCTTAATAAATGCCCTTGAGCCAGAACTCTCATTAAAAACTGGCGAAGTTAGCTCTAAGGTTGAAATTGGCAAGCATACAACTAGATATGTTCAACTGCTGCCCTTGAGTGGTGGGGGCTTGGTTGCAGATACACCTGGATTTAGCCAGCTCCATCTTCCCATGGAACTAAAAAGGCAGGAGCTCAGGTTTTTATTTCCTGAAATAGCAAAGTTACAGCAGGACTGTAGGTTTTCGTCTTGTCTTCATAGGCAGGAACCTGGCTGCAAGGTAAGGGAAAATGTAGAGGCAGGTTTACTGCCAAAATGGCGATATGATAATTATCTAGAGTTTTTAGAAGAAATAATTGCACAGGAGAGGAAATATTAATGGAAAATGTAAAAGTTGCCCCTTCCATTTTATCAGCTGATTTTTCTATGCTTAAAGAACAGGTAGAATTAGTTGAAAAGGCTGGTGCTCATTGGCTCCATCTGGATGTAATGGATGGTCATTTTGTGCCAAACATTACCTTTGGACCGCCTTTAATAAGCAGCATAAGAAAGCATTCTTCCTTATTTTTTGACAGTCATTTAATGATAGAACAACCGGAAAAATATATTAAAGACTTTGTGGATGCAGGCTCAGATCTAATAACAGTCCATGTGGAGACAACTAACCATCTCCATAGACTTATACAAAATATCAAGGATTATGATGTTAAAGCTGGAGTGGCGCTTAATCCAGCTACCCCCCTGGAGACAGTTCAATATGTTCTTGGGGAAGTCGATTTAATACTAGTTATGTCAGTTAACCCTGGTTTTGGTGGACAAAAGTTTATTGAAAATTCTCTTGAAAAAATCAAGACCCTTTTAGCCTGGAAGAAGATGGGAGGTTATTCATATAATATTCAGGTTGATGGTGGTATTTCTGATAAAAATGCACAAGCTGTACTAAATGCAGGGGCAGATATACTGGTGGCTGGGTCTTATATTTTCAATTCTAATAATATTGATGAAGCCATCCAAAGATTAAAATCCAATTGTGTCAAATAATTCTTTGTGCTATACTTGTACGAGAATAATATTTAAGTACTCCTTCGGGGCAGGGTGAGATTCCCTACCGGCGGTAAAGTCCGTGAGCCATGTAATTGGTTGAACTGGTGAAATTCCGGTACCGACAGTAATAGTCTGGATGGGAGAGGGGGGCTTTATATATATTTGTGATATATAAGCCTGTCCTTTATGATAGGTTTTTTTTATTTACTATTATAGTTTAGCGGTATGGAGGCGAAACAATGGATATAATGGACCAGTATTATATGGAACGAACTTTGAACCTGGCTGCTAAAGGTAAGGGACTTGTTTCCCCCAATCCAATGGTAGGGGCTGTTCTTGTAAATAACGGTCAAATAGTTGGGGAAGGTTATCATAAAGCAGCTGGAGGTCCACATGCTGAGGTATTCTGCTTACAGGAAGCAGGACATTTGGCAAAAAACGCAACCTTGTATGTAAGTCTAGAACCATGTTCACATTATGGCAGGACTCCCCCCTGTACAGAAGCTATAATACGTGCTGGAGTTTCCACGGTTATTGTTGCAATGGAAGATCCTAATCCCCTGATTTCAGGGAGGGGAATAAAACTTTTAAGAGACAAGGGAATAGAGGTTGTAACCGGGGTTATGGAGGAAGAGGCTAAAGCTTTAAACGAAATATTCATTAAATATATTACAACAAAGAAACCTTTTGTTGCTGTGAAGGTAGCAAGCACCCTTGATGGCAAGATAGCCACAAGGATTGGAGATTCAAAATGGATTACTGGTCCTATGGCTAGAGAATATGTCCATCAATTAAGAAATGAATATGATTCTATTCTGGTGGGAATAAATACTGTGTTGGCAGACAATCCTTCACTGAACTGCCGGATTAATAGCCCGACTAAAAGAGATCCAATTAGAATTGTTTTAGATTCAAAATTAAGAATCCCACTAGATGCAAAAGTAATAAACTCATCTTCTTCTGCTCCTTTGATTGTTTTTACAAATGCAAATAACCAGGAAAAAGTTAAGGAACTTGCAGAAAAAGGTGTTGAAGTTATTGAACAAAAAGGGGAAACCAGGATAAGCATAGATTTTGTAATGGCCAAATTAGCACAAAGGCAGATAAGTAGTGTTTTAGTAGAAGGTGGATCTGATGTAATCTGGTCATTTTTTCAAGAAAATTTTGTGGATAAATATTATATGTTTATAGCTCCCAAAATAATTGGAGGTAGAGAGGGAGTGCCGTTAATTGGCGGAGATGGAATTGAGATAATGAATAATGCAATAAAAATGAAATGGAAAGAAACTAGATTCCTTGGAGATGATTTGCTGCTAACTTGCTATAGGGAGTTGTTCTAAATGTTTACAGGTTTGATTGAAGATTTAGGCGTAGTGAGGGAAGTTGATAGGGGAGCTAAATCAGCAAGGCTGACAATTAATACTAAAATAAATCTAGAAGAGGTCAAAGTTGGAGATAGCATTGCTGTAAATGGAGTGTGTCTGACAGTTATCAAAAAACAAAACCAGGGATTTACTGTAGAGGTAATGTGGGAAACTATACAAAAGACAAATTTTAAAAACTTACTGCCAGGAACCAGGGTTAATCTTGAAAGAGCATTGCAGCTAGGCGGAAGGCTTGATGGACATATGGTAACAGGCCATGTGGATGGTGTTGGTACAATAGTTAGAAAAGATGTATTTGAAATATCAGAGGTAATTGAAGTTGAAACAGATAGGGAAATAACTAGATATCTTATACAAAAAGGGTCCATTAGTATAGATGGGATTAGCCTGACAATTGTGGATGTACTAGATAAAAGTTTTAGTGTCTCGTTAATACCCCATACAAGGGACAAAACCACCCTTGGTACAAAAAAGATTGGTGACACTGTCAATTTAGAGGTGGATATGCTGGCCAAGTATATAGAAAGATTGTTAAGCAATCAACAATACCAGGGTAAAGGTGTAACTTATGAAAAACTTATAGAAAATGGCTTTATATAGGGGGCAAGAATGTATGACAATTAAATTTAATACTATAGAAGAAGCAATTGCAGATATAAAAAAAGGTAAAATGATCATTGTGGTAGATGATGAAGACAGGGAAAATGAAGGCGACCTGGTTATGGCAGCAGAATGTGTTACTCCAGAAGCAATTAATTTTATGGCATCAAAGGGAAAGGGTCTAATATGCATGCCTATTATTGGTTCAAGACTTGATGAATTAGACATTCAACCAATGGTCCAGCATAATACAGACACCCATGAAACAGCCTTTACAGTTTCTGTAGATGCCTGGGAAACAACTACAGGTATCTCTGCTTATGAAAGGGCTTTAACTATTAAAAAGATCCTTGATGACAACACGGGTCCTAAGGATTTACGTAAACCGGGACACATTTTCCCTTTAAGGTATAAGGAAGGGGGCGTTCTCAGAAGAGCTGGCCATACTGAAGCATCTGTAGATCTAGCAAGGCTTGCTGGGTTTTATCCAGCAGGCATCATATGCGAAATAATGGGTGACGATGGAACCATGGCCAGGGTACCACAGCTCATGGAATTTGCAAAAAAATATGATTTAAAGATCATTACCATTGCTGATTTGATTAATTATAGAAGAAAGACAGAAATACTTGTAAAAAGGGAAGTTACTGCTAAACTGCCTACCAAATATGGTGAGTTTGAGGTTTCAGTATATGAAGATATTTTTGAAAGGGAGTCTCACCTATCCCTGGTTAAGGGAGATGTAAAGGGAGATGAACCTATACTAGTTAGAGTTCATTCCGAATGTCTAACAGGAGACGTATTTGGATCCAGCAGATGTGACTGTGGTGACCAGTTAGATGCTGCAATGCGCATAATTGCAAGGGAAGGAAAAGGCGTGCTTTTATATATGAGGCAGGAAGGCAGGGGCATAGGTTTGATAAACAAACTTAAGGCCTATAAATTACAGGATGAAGGCAAGGATACTGTAGAAGCAAATGAGCTTCTTGGTTTCCCTGCTGACTTAAGGGACTATGGTATAGGTGCCCAGATATTGGCTGATATTGGAGTTAAAAAAATCCGGCTTCTTACCAATAACCCAAGAAAAATAGCCGGTTTGGAGGGATATGGCCTGCAGGTGGTTGAAAGGGTTCCCCTGGAAATATCGCCCTGCCCATCAAACTTAAAATACCTTACAACTAAAAAGCAAAAGTTAGGACATATTTTGCATGATATATCAAATAAATAACCCAGGAGGAGATAATATGGTAAAGGTGTTTGAAGGAAAGCTCTTAGCAGAAAACTTAAAGTTTGGAATAGTTATTTCTCGTTTTAATGAATTTATTACAAACAAGCTTTTATCTGGGGCCATGGATTGTCTTACCAGACATGGTGCAGATAGCGACAACATTGATGTTGCCTGGGTTCCAGGAGCCTTTGAAATTCCCCTGGCTGCTCAGAAACTAGCTCAAAGGGATTATGATGCCATTATATGCCTGGGAGCTGTCATTAGGGGTGCCACACCACATTTTAACTATGTATCAAGCGAAGTCACCAAGGGAGTAGCATTAGTAAGCCTCAACTTAGATAAGCCTGTGATTTACGGAGTAATTACAGCTGATACCATTGAGCAGGCTATTGAAAGGGCAGGCACCAAGGCTGGCAACAAGGGATGGGAGGCTGCCCTGGGTGCAATTGAAATGGCTAACCTTATGAAGAATATAGGTTAATTACCAGGGAGGACAAAATTGTGAAAACAGGAATCATTAGTGATACCCATGGGGATCTGGCGGCATGGCACAAAATATGGGAATTGGATTTTTCTACATGTGATTTAATTTTACATGGAGGTGACGTTTTGTACCACGGCCCCCGAAATCCAATTAAACCAGAGTATAAACCAGATGAATTGGCTGCACAGCTAAACAACTGTAAAGTGCCTATTATTATAGCCCAGGGCAATTGTGATGCCTATGTTGATCAAATGGTGTTAAAGGTCCCTATTCAATCTTCGCCTCTTTTTACCCAGATAGAAGGGTTAAGATTTCTTGTTCATCATGGACATGATATTGATGAACAAGATGTAAATGACTTGATGGATAAATTTAAGGCCCATATCTTTGTAACTGGTCATACCCATGTACCTGTTTTAAAGAGGATTGATAAGTATCTTTATGTCAATCCAGGGAGCTGCAGCCTGCCAAAAAACCAACCCAATACTCCAACTTACTGTTTATTGGAAAATGGGTCAGTTTATTTAAAGGATTTAGATGGACAAATAATTGATAAGATAGAAATTTAAATAGCAAGCAAATAGAAAAGGTTGAGATAACCCCTCAACCTTTTCTATTTACAATAATTATTCTGTTATATAGCTCTTTGAACCTTGCCTGAACGCAAGCAGCGAGTACATATATCAATCCTTTTCTTGGTTCCTCTAACAACAGTTTTAACCCTTTGAATGTTAGGCTTCCACTGCTTCTTAGTTTTAATGTTAGAGTGGCTAACCTTATGACCTGTGGAAACACCCTTTCCACAAACTGTACACTTGGCCACATTAAACACCTCCTTAAACTGAATGCCTTATTGTTTAATACTATACGGTACAGGTTCGTTTTAATAAAAAACAATCTTTCAGCATTTTATCAAAAAATGCTATAGTTTACAAGTTATTATACACTTTAATTAAAATATTATTTAAAAAGCAGGGTAATAGTATTTATTGTTGAATTAATGTAAAATAAAACTGCCCAATAATTTTTTAGCATGGTGCAATAGGGGTAAACTAACAGTTGAAATCATAAATATATTGCAAAATATTTGCATGGATCATATTTAGTTACTATAGAGAATATTAACAAGGAGGTTTTAATTATGAGTTTGCAGTTAAAAACTGACAAGGGCAAGATTGAGATATCCAAAGAAGTTATTGTAAGCATTGCCAGTAAGGCCGCCTTAGAATGCTATGGCCTGGCTGGTATTCCATCAGCTAGTATTAGTGAAGGCATCTCAGATTTGCTTAAGAAAGAAACTCGCAAGGGAGTTAAGGTTGAAATAGTTGATGGGGAAAAGCTAGTTTTAGAGGTGAGCATCATTGTAATGTATGGTACCAAAATATCAGAGGTAGCTCATAATGTTATGGAAAAGGTGCACTATACCATTGAAAATATTACAGGTGCCAAGGTGGAAAAGGTAAACATTAAAGTACATGGAGTTAAGGTAGTGGAATAGGGGGCAAAAATATTGCATAATGTATATTCAATTAATGGAGAAATGCTAAAAGCTGCCATGAGAGCAGGTTTTGCAAATTTAGTAAAATATAAAGAGCAGATAAACTACTTAAATGTTTTTCCTGTACCTGATGGTGATACAGGTACAAATATGTACTTGACCGTTTCTAGTGCAGTAAAGGAGATGGAGGCTGTGGAAAATAATGATGTGGGACCTCTGGTAAAAGCACTTTCCAAGGGAGCTTTAATGGGTGCAAGGGGTAATTCGGGAGTGATTCTATCCCAGCTTTTTCGAGGGTTTGCCACTGAATTGGAGAATAATAAAGAAATTGACTACAAGATTTTTACTAGCGCATGTGACAAAGCAGTTAAGATGGCCTATAAAGCAGTATTAAAACCAGTAGAAGGAACTATTTTAACAGTTGCCAAGGCTGTAGCCCAGGGTGTTAAGGATGCAAGCTACCATACCAGGGACATTAAAATATTATTGAATAAGGGCATTATTGCAGGTGAAAGGGCATTGGAAAAAACACCTGAATTACTGCCAGTATTGGCCAAGGCTGGTGTCGTAGATGCCGGGGGCAAGGGTTTAATTGTCATTCTTCAGGGAATTGCAAATTACCTTGAGGGCAAGGACATGGGTGACATTGAATTAGAACCAATTAAAGAAATCCAATCCATTACAAAAGTTGAAGAGATTGGAGAATTTATTTATTGCACAGAATGTGTTATTAAAGGACAGGATCTAGATGAATCTCAAGTCCTTGATGAAATAAGAACACTGGGAGACAGCACCCTGGTTGTGGGAGATAGTAGTCTTCTTAAAGTTCACATACATACCAATAATCCTGGGTGTGTTTTAGAAATTGGACTAAAGTATGGAACCCTCCACGACATAAAAATAGAGAATATGACAGACCAGGGCAGACAGCCTAATAATTCTGATGAAATACATGAAGAAATTAAGGAAATTGGCGTGGTTGCTGTGGTTTCTGGAGATGGCTTGGGAAAAATTGTTAAAAGCATGGGTGTGGATAAGGTTATTGAGGGTGGACAGACCATGAATCCCAGCACGGAAGACATATTAAGCGCTATAAACTCAATTAAAGCAGATAAAGTTTTGGTTTTGCCAAATAACAGCAACATAATTATGGCTGCCCAGCAGGCAGCAAAAATGACTGACAAAAATGTTATGGTTGTACCTACTAAAACCTTTCCCCAGGGAATGGCTGCAATGCTAGGTTATGATGCAACCCAGGATATTGAGACTAACTATAAAAGCATGCTGGAGCATTATAAGAATGTCTTAACAGGTGAAGTAACATATGCTGTGCGTGACACGGTTTTTGGTGATGTTGACATAACCCAGGGAGACATTCTAGCCATACTAGATGGAGAAATAATTCATACAGGAAAAGACTTAAATACTGTAACCATGGAGCTTCTAGCTACCATTGTAGAAAAAGAAGGAGCTGAATTAATAACAGTTTTTTATGGAAAAGACCTGGGTGAGGATGAGGCTAAAAAACTTCAGCAAGATTTTAGCAGTTTGTATCCAGATGTTGAATTTGAGCTGTACCAAGGTGGACAGCCTTTATATCACTATATTATTTCAGCAGAGTAGAACCTATGTATGACTTGTCTAATATTTCTATTGATAGTTTAAAAGGAGTAGGCAGGGTTAAAAAAA
>JAGXSK010000244.1 GCA_018333845.1 Clostridia bacterium
AATTATTGTTATTATTTGTCCTTGAACACATATAGCATAAAGGATATAATATAGTATAGCATATGCTCGGAAGTATTGTTGCAGGGGGTGCCCTTATTGTCTCGTATCAAAAGGATTATGATAAGCATACCAGAAAACCTATTAAAGGAAGTAGACGGATTAGCTAACAGAGAAAAAAGAAATCGTAGCGAATTTATAAGGGAAGCTATGAAGCTATATATATCTGAACAGCATAAAAGAAACATCAGGGAACAAATGAAAAAGGGTTATCAGGAGATGGCCCAGATTAATCTTTGTTTAGCTGTGGAAAATTATGAGGTAGAAAATGAAGCACAGGAATATTATGAAGAGAAACTAGCGGAGTGTAAATAGAATGCATGTAAGAAGAGGAGATATTTTTTATGCCCAATTAAATCCAGTTGTCGGTTCTGAACAAGGGGGAACAAGACCTGTTCTTGTCATTCAAAATGATATTGGAAACCAGTACAGTCCCACCACCATTGTTTTAGCCATCACTTCACAGATTTCCAAGGCAAAACTGCCAACTCACATTGAAATGCCAAGTAGTAAAAGTGGTCTTGAAAAAAACTCTGTTATCCTGGCAGAACAAATACGTACCATTGATAAAAGTCGATTAAAGCACAAGGTAGCTTATTTGGATGAGGAGTTTATGATTAAGGTAGATAAAGCTCTGGAAATAAGCTTGGGCTTAACGGAGATCTAAAAGTTTTTTCATGTCTACTAGATGTAGGCATTTTTATTTTCCCATTAGAATATGTAATGAAACAAGGGGGGATAAAAATGGATGTACCAAAAATTGGAATTACCTGCGGTGAAGATGTTAAAGAAGGCAAGGTTTTTTTAACTAATTACTATCTAAGATGTGTACAAAGGGCGGGAGGCATCCCCTGGTTAATTCCATCAATAGAAAAGAATATAAGTGACTATTTGTCTAATCTGGATGGGATAGTATTGTCAGGAGGAGTGGATGTTGACCCGCTATATTTTGGGGAGGAGCCAATAGTTGGAATGGGTGAAATAACCCCAGGGAGAGATAACTTTGAAATTAAACTTACGCAGGCAGCAATCATTCTAGACATACCAATTCTGGCAATTTGCAGGGGTGTTCAGGTATTAAATATTGCCCTTGGAGGTAATATATACCAAGATATATTATCCCAGGTGCCAGGTGTATATAAGCATACCCAGGATGCTCCTAAATGGTATCCATCCCATACTATACATATAATTCGAGACTCAATTCTAGAAGGTATATTTAAATCAGAAACAGCCAGGGTTAATTCATTTCATCATCAAGCTGTAAGCAGTCTGGCAGATGGTGTGTTATCAATTGCCAGTACTTCAGATGGGATTGTTGAGGCCATTACAATGCCAAATAAGAAATTTGTGTTAGGTGTCCAGTGGCATCCTGAATGCATGGCAGACAGGTTTAAAGAACAGCAGCAGATATTTAATGAATTTGTTAAGGCTTCCATTAGATGATGCAAGATGTTAGCATCAAGATTATAATATATGCAAAGAAGGTGATATTTTGCTGGCATTGACAAATGGACGTATCGTTACAGTTACAGGCCTGGATATAAAAAAGGGACAATATTAGTATAAGCCCACTGCCATGGTGGGTTTTCATTACTTTTTCCTTTACTTTGGCAATGGCCATTGGATATTATATGAGGTAGTGTAGGAGGCGCGGACCAATGATAGTTTTTCATGTTAATAATGAGACACAAACTTTAAAGCTGGGACAAGTTATTGGGCAAAACCTGATCCCAGGCATGGTAATTTGCCTTAAAGGTGATTTAGGTGCGGGAAAAACAACCCTAACCAGGGGTATTGTTAAGGGAAGCGGTATTGGCAGCCACGTTACCAGTCCAACTTTTACAATTATCAATGAATATGAGGGGAAGTACAAACTATATCATATTGATACATATAGAATAGAAAGCCCGGATGAAATGATTGATCTGGGAGTTGAAAATTATCTTCCGGCAGGGGATGGAGTGACAGTAGTTGAGTGGCCTGAGCTTATTGAAGATCTGCTTCCTGAAGATAGACTTACTTTAACTATTGTGTCTTACGGGTTTCATGAAAGAAAAATTATAGTGCAAGTACATGGGAAAAATCCTTCTTATGAAAAGCTTTTACAGGAGTTGAAAAACCATGATAGTATTGGGGATTGATAGCTCTACTCAAGTAAACACTATTGCCCTGCTTCAAGATGGTCAATTGCTTTGTGAAGCAGTCTTAAATACCCGCAAAAATCATTCCCAGAGGCTCATGCCCATGATGGATATACTCCTAAAGGAGGCAGGGCTGACAATAGAAAATGTAGATGGCGTGGCCGTCTCTTCAGGTCCCGGCTCCTTTACAGGGTTAAGAATTGGAATGACAACAGCCAAGGCACTTGCCTGGTCTCTAAATAAACCCCTGGTTGGAATTCCTAGCCTGGATGGAGTAGCATTTAACGCCCAGGGAGTAACAGGAATTATCTGCCCAATTTTAAATGCCAGGCGCAGTGAAGTTTATACTGCCCTCTATAAAATGGACAAGGGCAAACTAAAAAGAATGTCTGATTACATGGCCCTGGAACCTGTAGAGCTAATAAAAAGATTACAAAATCATAACCAGATTACCCTTTTAGGAGATGGAATTGAAGAGTTTATTTCCATATTTGCAGAAAAACTTGGGGACAGACTTACAGTACCCTCACCTGCAAACAGACTTCCAAGGGCTTCCCACATCGCTTATCTGGGGTGGAAACGCCTGTTAAAGGGAGAGGCAGATGATGTAATTAACCTGGCCCCTCTTTATGTAAGAAATTCAGATGCAGAGATTAAGCTGAAGTCAAAGGGACGGAGTATATAAATGGGCGAAGAATGTACAATTAGGAAAATGATGTTTCATGATATAGATCAGGTTTTAGAGGTGGAAAGGCTTTCATTTCCAAGTCCCTGGTCAAGGAACGCCTTCGAGGCAGAGCTGCATGATAATCTTTTTGCCCACTATTTTGTTGCTGAACAGGATGAAACTATAGTAGGTTATGCAGGAATGTGGATGGTTTTAGATGAAGCACATGTGACAAACATTGCGGTCCATCCTGCCTTCAGGGGATTGAATTATGGCAAAAGACTTACCCAGGAGCTTATCATTCAAGCCTTTAAGCTGGGAGCTAACCGAATTACTTTAGAAGTAAGGGTATCCAACCTGGTTGCAAGAAACCTTTACAAGGGCCTGGGCTTTCGTGAGGTAGGTGTTCGCAAGGGCTATTATTCTGATAATAATGAAGATGCCATAATCATGTGGAAAAATATTCAGTTGAGTAATGATTATGTATCTTGTGATGAAGGCAGGGGGTGATACCATGTTGATTTTAGGAATTGAAACCAGTTGTGATGAAACATCAGCGGCTGTTATCAACCATGGAAATAAAATACTAAGCAATGTCATATCCAGTCAGATTAGCACTCACCAGCCCTATGGCGGTGTTGTTCCAGAAATTGCCTCGAGAAAACACCTGGAAAATATAATCCCTGTAATTAGTGAGGCAATGGACCAGGCTGATGTATCTTTTAAGGAGCTTGACGCTATAGCAGTAACCTATGGTCCCGGTCTGGCAGGGGCCCTGCTGGTGGGTGTTTCTGCTGCTAAAGCACTGGCTTATTCCCTTGGCAAACCATTAATAGGAGTAAATCATCTAGATGGTCATATTTATGCAAGCTTCCTTGAGCATACAATCCAGATGCCCCTTGTTTGCCTGGTGGTTTCTGGGGGCCATACAAGTCTTGTTTATATGGAAGACCATGACCAGAGAAACCTCCTGGGTGCTACAAGGGATGATGCCGCTGGAGAGGTTTTTGATAAAATTGCCCGGAAGATGAATTTAGGATATCCAGGGGGTCCTATTATTGAAAAGATGGCCCTTGAAGGACAGGAAACAATTGACTTCCCAAGGGCATGGCTTGAACCGGACAGCCTTGATTTTAGCTTCAGCGGTTTAAAGACATCAGTAATAAATTATCTTCACAAAAAAGAACAAATTGGAGAGGAAATAAATGTGCCGGATATAGCTGCAAGCTTCCAGAAGGCTATATTTGAGGTTCTGGTAACAAAAACCATCGGGGCTGCAGAAACCAAAAATGTTAAATCCATAGTGCTGGCTGGTGGTGTTGCAGCTAATTCTTATTTTAAAAACTGGATGACACAGGAGGCAGGCAAAAAGGGGATAAAGGTATATTATCCTTCACCAGTTTTATGCACAGATAATGCAGCCATGATTGCCTGTGCAGGTTATTACAATCTTTTAAAGGGTAAAACCGCCAACCTGGATCTTAATGCTGTCCCCAATCTCCAGATGGAGCTAGAAATGTGACAGGATTTCTAAATCTAATTGCAAAGCTATTTGCAGGTACTTAAGTCCTATAAAAAGGATATAGGACTTAAGTACCTGTTAGGAATATTAGTAACATGTAATTGTGAGGAATGTGGAAAACTCCTTCAGGTTTTGGGGTTCAATTAACTTGGCTGTGGATGTTGGATTATAGAATAAAGGTTCGATTGCCTGTGGATATGTGGATAAATATTGTGGATAAAGAGTATGCTGTATGAAAAAGTGTGGAAAGCAGGTTAACATAAAAAACAAAATGGATTATCAAAAACAATTACTATTACAAAACGCCCATAAATTTAATATCTTACCTGTCACCTCAGCATGCAACACCTCGTGTATTTTTTGTTCCCACAAACAAAACCCCGGTAATGTACAGGTATATAGTTTTGGCAGCCTTTCCATGGAAACCATTGATCTGCTGCTGCCTTTTTTGGACAAGAACAAGAAAATCATCATTGGGGAATCGGCTACAATGCTCATGGAAGGGGAACCCTTTTGCAATCCTCATTTGAAGGATATTTTATCTAAATTAAGACGCACGTTCCCAGATACACCCCTGTCAATCACCACTAATGGCACAATCCTTGATGATAAATGGTTTAAGTTTTTAGCAGACATTAAACCCTTGGAGATAAACTACTCAGTAAACTGTATAAACCCTAAAAACAGAAAAATCATCATGGGCAGCAAAATAACAAATGATCCTGAATATGTACTGGGAAAACTGGCATGCCACTCAATCAACTATCATGGAAGCCTGGTGGCCATGAACTGGTTGACAGGCTGGGAGGAGCTCGAGGAAACCATCGCCCTGGTGGACAAAAATGCCGGCTCAACAATGCGTGTGTTTCTCCCGGGCTATACAAAATTAGCACCACAAAACCTCAGGTTTTCCCAAAGCTATGTAATTGAATTAAGGGATAGTGTGGAAAAGCTTAGAAAAAAATACAGCATTCCAATAACCCTGGAGCCGCCCTTTATTGACAATTTAGAACCTGAAGTAATTGGAGTTATCAGGAATTCACCAGCTGCTTTATGCGGAATTATCAAGGGGGATATTATAAAACAGGTGGATGGTGTTAATGTTTTAACAAGATATGACGCTTTTAGCCTTGTGAGAAAAAAGGCCAATACGAATTTAAAGCTTTTAAGGAAGGGAACTGGGATTCACATAGAGATGCTTAAAGCAGCAGGGGAAGCCTCGGGACTTGTAATGGACTATGACATTGACAGCTCAATTAGAGAGGATATTAGAAGAATTTGTATTAGGAATAGAAGAAAAAAAATTTGGATTATGGCTTCTA
>JAGXSK010000245.1 GCA_018333845.1 Clostridia bacterium
AAATGAGGGGTAAGACGTTTAGGACATCAGATCCAAGGCTGTTGGAGAAAAATGGTGTTGCAGCTATAACCTTACCACTGGAAGAAGTATTTACTGGACTAGCAACTGGAGCAGTTGACATGGCTGAATTTGGGAATCTGGATTACAATGTGGGACTCGGCCTTACTGATGTTACTAAATATGGCATCTGGCCTGATTTTTGGAATGTACATTTTGTTACTACAGTTGTAATAAACAAAGATGCATGGAACCAGCTTCCCCCTGACCTGCAGATGATAGTAAAACTTGGATTTCAGGCACGAGAATTTCAACACTTAACAAAAAGTCAATATAGGAGCGCTATAGCCATGCACGAATTAGAACAACAAGGAAAGATGGAATTCATTAGAATGGACCATGACCAGTGGGCTGATATGAGGGCACTGATGTATGAAATAGAACTAGAAGATATGAAAAACCATGGCGGACTTACTCGTGAAGCTCTAGAATCAAAACATGAATTCATGAAACTATGGTATCCATACAAGGATATTTCCAGATGGTGGGGATGGGGACTAACGCCTGAGGAAATGGCTGGCTTTGATTTAGACTAACCGCTTTTAAGAATAGTTCTAATATGTATATTACAGGTATCATGTTTTAACCATGGTACCTGTAATAAATCTTTTCCAGGAAGGGGTGTCATATAAAAATGCTAAATGCATTAGCCAAGGTGTTATCTGGTATTGATAAAATTAGTGAATACGTTGGAAAAGCATTTAGTTTTCTCGTAATATTAATGGTTATTCTCCAGGTGATAGAGGTTTTCAGAAGATATGTACTTGAGGCGCCAACCATATGGAACTGGGAATTGGTCATGCTGCTGTATGGAGCTCACTTTGTCATGGGAGGAGCGTGGGTGCTAAAAAATGATGGACATGTGAGAACAGATGTAATTTATCATAAATTAAGTCCCAAGCAAAAGGCCTGGTTTGACCTTATATTGTTTACTTGTATATTTTTTGTTTTTGCAGTAGTCATGACATACAAGGGAACCCTTCATGCACTATATTCAATTTCAGTCAATGAAAGAACTTATACATTGTGGGCACCGCCTTTTTGGCCGTTAAAAATACTATTTGCTTTAGGGTTTATTATGCTGCTGCTGCAGGGTTTTGCAAAGTGGCTTAGAGATTTAATATATATTGTTAAAGGAGAACGAATATGATGGACATAAGTATAATCTTAATTGTCTTTGCTGTCTTTTTATTAGTTCTGCTGCTGGGCCATCCCCTTGCATTTACCCTGGGAGGGTTAGCAATTATTTTTGGTGTGCTCTTATGGGGAAATGTTGGAGTTCTTAATATGTTTATTAGAACCCTTTCTAATCTTGCAACCAGCATTGCCTATGTTGCTATTCCACTTTTCATTTTCATGGGCGCAATTTTAGAAAGATCAGGAGCTGCCGATGACTTATTTGAATCCATGTACATAGTTCTCGGTAAACTCAAGGGAGGATTAGCAATTACCACAGTTGTCATATGCACACTCCTTGCTGCTTCCACAGGTATAATAGGTGCTTCAATTACAGTAATGGGTATGCTGGCCATGCCTACAATGCTAAAGCATAAGTATAATCTTAGACTGGCAGCAGGCTCTGTTATGTCTTCGGGATGTTTGGGGACATTAATTCCTCCAAGTATTATTTTAATAATATATGGTGCCCAGGCACAGATTTCCATAGCTAAATTATTTGCCGGTGGTATTGGAGCAGGCTTATTGCTTGCCTTTATGTATATTGCTTACATTGCTATCAGGTGTATTATTAACCCTAACTATGGTCCTGCAATACCCCAACAGGAGGCTGATAAATATAACACTTCACAAAAACTAGTGATGACCATTAAGTCAATTGCTCCCACACTAGGCCTTATATTGGCAGTCCTGGGCTCAATTCTATTCGGCCTTGCCACTCCAACAGAAGCTGCGGCTATTGGTGCATTGGGTGCAGCAATTATAGCCTTGTTTCATGGAAAGTTAAGTTGGAATATGATTAAGGAAAGCTGCTTTGTTACCATGAAAACAACTGCCATGATCATGTGGATAATACTATGTGCATCAATGTTTACAGCGGTTTTCCTGGGATTGGGTGGTGGTAGATTAATCTCGGAGCTCATGCTGGGATTGGATATGAATAGATGGGCCATACTGAGTATAATACTGTTCATTATTCTGATAATGGGCATGTTCATTGATTCTTATGGTGTTCTGCTAATTGGAGTACCTATATTTACACCACTAGTTTATTCTCTGGGTTTTGACCCCATCTGGTTTGGAATAATGTATGCTGTGATGATTCAATCGTCATATATATCTCCACCCTTTGCTTATGCAGTTTTTTATCTAAAAGGTGTTTCCCCGCCAGATGTTCCAACCATGGAACTATATAAAGCCACATTCCCATTTCTATTGATACAAATAATTGCTTTAGTTATACTTGCCTTATTTCCACAAATTATTACCTGGCTGCCTAGTCTTATATAAGTTAAGTATAGTTAACTCGGAGTAAGCAATAATGGCTGTAGCCTCTTTTTACAAAGATAAACCCAGATAAGTTTTTCTGGGTTTATCTTTTGAGTAAATATTGCTCTTATATTCCAGTCAAAGCGTCATTTCATATAATTCAGGGTATTACCCAACTATTGAGATGGGTTAATACGTTGTCCTGCTAGGTTAACCCCCCTCTCCAAAATAGCAGGAGCAGCAGATCAGAGGTTAAAGCATTCCAAATCTTATATTAATTTTCTTTAATATAAGGAATTCCCAATTTGCCAGGTACATTAAATGATTTTCTGGAAACTGTTAACATAATGGTCAAAATATAAGGTATGGCAATAAATAATTCATTGGGGAAAAAGGCATTATTTCCTATTGACTGCATGTAAATAGCAATTGCTTCCGCAAAACCGAAAGCCAAAGTACCAATAACTGCTCCCTTTGGATTCCAATTTCCTAAAAAGCATATGGCAAAAGCAATCCAGCCGCGACCACCAATCATGTTAGTAGCAAACATTCCCAGAAAACCAATGGAATAAAATGCACCGGCTATTCCACCCATAATACCTGCAAAAAGCACTGCAAGAAAACGAATAGTCAAAACATTGATTCCTGCAACATCTACCGCTTCGGGATTCTCACCAGCCGAACGTATTGTTAAACCCATGGAAGTTTTAAACAATACAAAATATGATAGTGGTGCAAGAAAATAGATTACGTATGTTAGGATATTTTGATTAAATAATATCTGCCCAATTACCGGAATTTGTGAAAGCACTGGAATTGGAATAGTTGTTAGGGGTTCAACTGTTAGAGGAGTTATTGGAACCCCAAAAATGACACGATACAAAAATGCACAAAGGCCCATTACCAAAATATTTATAGCTACCCCAGTAACAACCTGGTGCTGCTTCAAATAGATGCAAATCCATCCATACAAGGCTGCAACCACTAAGCCAGCAATAATGGCACATAAAAATCCAACAGTCAAACTGCCGCTTAATAAAGCTCCCACAAAACCAGCCCAGGCCCCCACTAAGAAGATACCCTCAACGGCGGTTACCATTACGCCGGTTCTTTCTGCTATTACTTCGGCTATAGCCCCAAAAAGCAGTGGCGTTCCCATCATTATTGTTCTGCTTAACAAGTTGATGTCCATTATACCACCGCCTTTTGCAAGTTGCGTTTTTCTCGATTATTTTCCAGCCAGCTTCTCACAAAATAAGCCAAAATTACAAATACCATAACAAAGCCCTGCATCAATTCAATGATACTTGATGGTATGCCTGACATCTGGCCCATTATGGTACCACCAACCTTCAATGCACCGAATAAGATAGCTGCAAAAATAATACCAATAGGGTTGCCGTTGGCTAAAATTGCAATGCCAATACCAGCTGCTCCAATATCTATATTAAAACCCTGAACCAGCATATGCTGAACACCATTAACCTCGGTAAAACCTGCAGCAGCGGCTAATGCCCCACTTATAAAAAATGCCAGAACGTAGATTCTTTTAACATTAATGCCGGACATTTCTGCGGCCCTTGCATTATGGCCTACAGCTCGGATGCGATAGCCCAAGGGAGTCTTGTAAAGCAGAATCCAAACACCAATACAGGCCAGCACTGCTAAAACGAAACCAATATGCAGCCTGGTACCTGGAAAAATAACAGGCAGCCAAACAGAAGGTTCAAGAGCATCAGTTTGAGGGTATTCAGCTTTTGTTTCCATTAAAAAAGTTCGCAATAAATAATTCATGATTGCCAAAGCTACATAGGTTGACATCATACTTACCAAAAATTCACTGGAATTATATTTTGCCTTTACAAAACCAACAAATGTACCCCAGAGGCCGCCGCCGGTAATGCTCAGGAGCAGTGCAATAATTAGTACCAGCGGGCCAGGAAGGGCATGCTGAAAAAGCAGGGATACTCCTGCTGCAATCACCGCACCAATGTAAAACTGCCCTTGAGCTCCGATGTTATATAAATTAGCTTTGTAAGTAAAAGCAAATGCTAAAGCAGTAAACATTAACGGTGTAGCTTTTACAAATATGTCCGCAAAGGTATAGCCGTCCCGCACTACTGATTTAATCAGCAGGGCATATGCGTTTATGGGATTTTTATCTAGGAAAAGAAGCATTAATCCACTAACAGCAATTCCCAAAAAAATAGCCAGCATGTTGGTGATTAATAAATTTTTTAACTTAGCATGCATCTTCGGCCACCTCTTTTCCTGCAAATCCCGCCATTAAAAGACCAATTCTTTCAGTAGTAAGCTCATCAGGATTAAATACCCCTTGTATTTCACCCTTGTACAAAACAGCAATTTTGTCAGAAAGAGCAAATATCTCCGAAAGCTCAGTAGATACAAGTAAAATAGCTTTTCCATTTTTTCGTTCATTTAGAATTACTCTGTGAATATGGTTAACAGCCCCTAGATCTAACCCTCTAGTTGGTTGATCAAAGATTATTAACTTCTCCCCATTATCTACTTCCCGGGCCAAAATTACTTTTTGTTGGTTTCCCCCTGATAAACCGCGGACAATAGTATCCGCAGATGGAGCTTTAATTGAATAGTCCTGAATTTCCTGTAATGTGTATTGATTAAGCTTTTTCTTGTCAATAAATCCACGATTCTGCCATTTTTTACCGTAACTGCCCTTGAGCATCATATTTTCGGCAATTGACATCTCCATAATCATGCCGTCTCTGCTTCTGTCAGCGGGAACATAACCAATTCCCAGGTCTATTCTTGCTCTAATATCTCTTTCAGTAATATCCTTCCCATCCAAGAGGATTCTTCCACTTGCAGGTGAAATGGCACCATATACTACTTCGCAAAGTTCCTGCTGACCATTGCCGCTGACGCCTGCAATTCCAAGAATTTCTCCTTTGTGTACTGTCAAAGATACATTTTTTAAAGCCGGAACTCCAGTTTCTTTTTTTATGGTAACATCTTGTATTTCTAACCATGCTTCTTGGCTGACGGTTTTTAGCTGGCCATCTTTTATTGCCCAGTTTAAATCCCTGCCTATCATTAATTTAGATAATTCCATTTCATTTGTCTCGTCTCGCTTTATGTCTCCGCAAACCCTTCCTGCCCTCATGACGACAATACGATCGGCAACACACATTACT
The DNA here is from genome assembly GCA_018333845.1 of Clostridia bacterium. Classification (GTDB taxonomy): domain Bacteria; phylum Bacillota; class DSM-16504; order Desulfitibacterales; family Desulfitibacteraceae; genus Desulfitibacter. The sequence continues at coordinate 5,679 of JAGXSK010000245.1, forward strand.
TCTTTTAACTTGTGGGTGATAAAAATAACAGAATTACCCTGTGCGGTAAAATCCCTTATAAATTGCATAAGGCTTTCAGATTCCTGGGGAGTAAGGACTGCGGTAGGTTCATCCATAATTAACAGATTTGCTTTTTGATAAAGAGCCTTTAAAATTTCTACTTTTTGCTGAACACCCACAGCCAAATTGCGGATATAATCATTGGGATTAATATCAAACCCATAAAACTCAGCTAACTTTTTGATTTTTTCGTGGAGCAATTTGTGATCGATGATTCCACGAACATTTCCTAAGATAATATTTTCCATTACAGTGTGAGCAGGTACCAGAGAAAAATGCTGTTGGATCATAGAAATTCCATGTTCCATGGCATCCTTGGGGGAGTTTATTTTGATTTCCCTTCCATCCTTATATATTTTTCCTTCATCAGCCTTATAAAGTCCATAAAGAATTTTCATTATTGTACTTTTGCCTGCTCCATTTTCCCCTAACAAAGCTAAAACTTCGCCTCGACGGATCGAAAAGGAAACATCTTTATTAGCAATTACTTTGGCAAAATATTTACTAATGCCACGAAGTTCAAAAAAAACTCCTTCCATAATTTCACCGCCTATTCTATTAAATTTAGCGGTGCCTTTCGGAACCGCTAAATTTAATTTGTTTATTTTCTATTTTCGATTTATCTCTATTTATTGGCAAACATTGCAGTAAAATCAACTTCTCCATTCCTAACCTTAGCCATACCTTCAGTCACCTTATCCTGGACCTCTTTGCTGATATTATCTGTGTAAACTGGTTTAAAGATATCCTCTGCAATTCCTGCCTGGTGAACTTTATTTCCTTCTAAACTGCCGTCAAGGTATTTTTGGACAGCCCAAACGTAGAATGTTTCAAAGTCAAAGACTACAGAACCTACAACAGTATTGGGGTCAATTGTTGTCTGGTCCCCGGAGAAACCAATAAACTTAGCACCTTTTTCTTTGGTGGCCTGAATAGCGCCTAGACCAACCTGGTTTGCATAAACAAACAATACATCTGCTCCGTTATCAATCATTGTTTCAGCCATTTGTTTTCCTAAAGCTACGTCATCCCAGCTATTTGCATAGGCACGAACTGCTTTTGCATCAGATATACCACGCTCTTTGGCTATATCAACAGCTACCTTCTCATACACATCCAGCAAATTTTCCATAGCCTTATTGGGAAAACCACCAATTGTGGCGAATTGACCATTTTCGGTAACTTCTCCAGCCATTAAAGCAGCTATGTAGCTTGCCTCATATTCCTTCGGGAAAATTGGTGCTACATTTTCACCACTGCTAACCATGCCATTTACTACACAAAAAGTCGTTTCAGGATAATTTGCTGCAACCTTATTTGCAGCTTCATCAAACTGGGTACCTGCTGCCATAATTAAATCATAGCCGCGTTCTGCATAATTCCTAAAGGTAGATTCATAATCTGCAGCCTGCACATTTTCTACATATTCCATTTGTGTACCAAGGGTTTCATTGGATTTAACCAAACCGGCATAGTTTGTTGCATTCCAGCTTTGATCATTAATAGGTCCGGGTAAAATAAGAACCATTTTGTAATTTTCAGTATCTTTTTCGCCCGAATCTGTTGTTTGGCTGCATGCAGTCAGCAAAAGCAGCATTACCAAGGCCAACACAATTGCAGTTAATTTAGAACTTTTTTTAAACATTCCCTTCCCTCCCCAGATATAATTTGAGAGTAAACCTTCTCAATATTATTGTAGCAAAAACATAGGAATGGAATAGTAACAGTAATGTCGAGTTTCTATTACTATCTTGATATAATTGTTAATGATTTGACATTTTGCACTATTTTGTTTTGGTTAACCTTTTTCTGCGTTCCTCTTCAGGAGTAATACCCATACATTTTTTGTAAAGCCTGGAAAAATAGCTGGGGTTCTGGTAACCTACCCTATAAGCTATCTCTGTTATTTTTAAATCAGTATTAATGAGAAGTGACTTTGCCTGGATCAGACGATAATTAATCAAGTAAATACTAAAATTTTCTCCTGTTACTCCCTTAAACAATCTGCTGAAATACTCCGGAGAACGATAGACCTGGCCTGCAACGTCTGCCAGCGAAATAGCTTCATGAAAATGCTCATGAATATACTCCAAAGCCTTTTCTATAAATTTATTGTTTTCAGGAATATCGCGATATTCTGCCAGCGTCTTTTTGGCAGCACGTTCCAACTGGTCTTTAATTATTTGCCTGTCATGCTGCGCGGAGCGGCCTTGGTGTGCGCGCCCCTCTGCTATCTTTTCGAGAATTTCAATTAATTCTGAGCTTCTTAATTCGGACTTTAAGATATATTCCTTGGCACCGCAGGAAATTGCTTGTTTTGCATAGGAAAATTCAGCGTGATTTGTCAAAATCACAAATTCCGTCTCAGGCAGTCTCTGTTTAATATTTTTCATTGCGGTAATCCCATCCATTTTAGGCATCCTGATATCCATAATTACCACATCAGGCCTTTCTTTTACGGCAAGCTCATATGCCTGCCATCCATCTGATGCAGTTCCAACAACCTCCAGATTATCCCTTTTATCCTTCAAACAATAGTTCAGCCACTCTCGAATTGGTTGTTCATCATCTGCAATAAGTATTCTTAACATAATTGCCCCCTAAGTATAATACCGTAATTTAAGGATTATTTTACTTCCTACCGGCTCATTGCGTTCAATTGTCAAACCATATGAGCCTCCACAAAGAATTCTAATTCTTTCATGCACATTTAGAATTCCTACTCTGTTCATTTGAACTTCTTTACTGAAAATTTCGGTAATCTTTTCCTGGCTTATTCCGATTCCGTTGTCGGATATAGTAATATATAAATCAATATCTGTTAATTCTGCTTCCACTTTAATCACAATCAGTCTATTGGCCTGCAGGCCGAAGAAAATAGCATTTTCGATAATTGGCTGCAGGATGAATGAGGGGATTTGAGCATCTAAGGTTTTTTCATCCAGTAAGAATTCAACTGTAAAGGTATTGGAATATCTCATCTTTTGCAGGGCTATATAATCCTCTATATGCTTAATCTCATCTCTTAACGCTACAAATTCATCTGCACGGGATAGTACCCTTCTAAGCAACTTAGAAAAATGATAAAGCATCTCCTCTGCTTCCTTATGTTTACCCATTTCAACATAAAAACGAATAGAGCTTAAGGTATTATAAATAAAATGCGGATTAATTTGAGCCTGCAAGAAATCAAGCTCCAGCAATCTTTTTTGGCGTTCGTTGTTAATGTTTTCTTCAAGCAGATAGTTCACGCGCTGAATCAACTCATTAAAGGAAATAGAGATTTCCGAAAATTCCAGATAGGCACTGTCAGGAATTTGAATTGCATGATTGCCATTGTTAAATTCAGTCATTTTGTGGGTCAGCAAGGCTAACGGTTCTGCAATTTTTTTTGCTGCTGCAATTAGTGCCGCACCTGTAAGCAAAACACAAAAAAATCCAAAGGCTAACAAAAAAAACTCTATTTTGGCAAGGGGCATCATTGCACTTTTCAAAGAAATTGACTCTACAATGTACCAACCATACCCGCTAATGGGGTGAAAAATGTAAAGCTTACCATCTTTTAAATAATAGTTATCCAGGCTGCTTTTATTTGCTTCAACAAAGCTGCTTAGTTTTTTATTGATTTGGTCTTTATCTTTATGAGAAATGATTATACCATTTTTGTCTGCAATCCAGAAATCCTTATCTCCATTGGTCAAACGAATGTAATTGTCCCACAGCAGTTTTTCATTAACATTTAATAGCAGCAGACCATAATTTTCTTTGGAAATATATGCATTAACATTCCTGGCTACCTGAAAAAAATAGTTTGTTCCTCCTAAAGCGTTTTTAGAAGACTTAATGGGAAAAATCACGCTATCGGTACGATTTTCCAATACTTTACTGTATGTGGCCAGGTCTGCCTCGTGATTGGATGACATGGAGTACGAAGTGGAGTAGGTATTTCCATGCCTGTCGATCAAATGTGCGTCAATGAGCATGGCCGTATTCCGATAGGACCAGATATAACCAGCCATAATACCTTCAATTTTTTGGATTTGTTCCTTACTTACACTCTTCCCATCAGAGCTGTTTTTTAGTAATTCGATAATACTCTTATCATATGCAATGCGGCTGGCCAGAACCTCAACATCCTTTAATTCCTGGTCGATTTTAATGGCAACCTGCTGAAGCATATTTGAGTTGAGCTGAATAACCTCTTTTTGAATAACTTTTTCAGCATATTTATAGGTAGAAAAGCCCAAAAAGATTATCAGGCATAGCAGAATAATAAACAGGATTATGAACAATTGAAGAATTAAACTTCTTTTTTTCATCATAATCTTCCTTCAACATGGAATTTTAAACAGCTGTCATTTCAAACTTTTACCGTTCCCCTAAGATTAAGGAAAGTTAACATAAATTATTTCGTGTTTTTAAGAGAGAATTCCTGCTAATAAAACCCCTTGCCTTCAGGCTCTTCCGACTAAAACTCAAAACATCATTCACGCCAGGCCCTTGAGCAAAAGTTCTAAAAATAAAATTTGTGATACTGCAGGAAGTAAAATTTTTTTGTCGAAATAGTCCTTAGTTCATAATTACAAACTTCATTCATATATATGAATGAAGTTTTGCTTGAAAAATTGGATATGGGCGAATAAACACATGGTGAAAGGGGGGTTTATGGCTCTAAATTTTCAGGAAGCATATAGTAGAATTTCAACTGAGAATATCTGTATATTGTTTAAAAGAGCAGGCAAGGAATGTGAGAACTATAAATAGTATATAACGTGCAAAAGAGGTAAGATGCAAAAATGGAAAATAAATACTTTTCTAATACAATTGCTAGAGCTTTTAAAATAATGGAAATGCTGGCCAAACATAAATCTGCAGGCTTAAAAGAAATTGCAGACTACTTAAATGCACCACGCAGCAGCATTTTTAATGTCTTGTATACTTTGGAAAAACTTGGCTATGTCAATAAAAACAGTCAAAATTTCTATGAATTAAACGCTAAAGTCATGTTTTTAGCAAACAGCTTTCTGTCTCAAAATGATTTGCGCTTTATAGTAAAGCCTTTTATGAAGGAAATAGTGTTAACTACCAGGGAAACCTGCCATCTTGCTGTTCTTTTAAAGAGTTCATATGAAATAGTATATATTGACCAGGTGCAGAGTCCACAAACTGTGTCGTTAAAAGGATATATAGGAGCAGTATTTCCTGCCTATGCAACTTCATTAGGCAAAGTGTTATTGGCAAATTTAGAAGACAGTGAATTTGAAAAGTTTTTAAATCAAGTGGATTTACAGCCTTTAACCGAGCACACAATTACAAGTAAAGCTGAGCTAAAGAAAGAGATCTCAAAAGCAAAAGTACAGGGGTATGCTGTTGATAATATGGAAATTGATCTGGGTATTCGATGCATTGCAATACCTGTTAAAAGAATTAATGGAGAAGTTGTGGCAGCAATTAGTATATCTGCGCCTAAAGAAAGAATGGATGATGTTACAATTAACAATTATTCAAGGCTGCTTCTAGAATATGGCGAGAAAATTTCCAAGGAACTAAGCAACGTTATCTAACACAAAGAGATAAAAGGTTTAATTACTTTAAAGGTTTATCCCAAACACGGAGCAAGGAGGTTAATTTATTGCTAAAATTCAGCAAAGACAAATGTATAGGCTGCAGCATATGTGAAGTCATATGCTCAATGGAACATGAAGGAAAAATAAACACAAAAAAAGCCAGAATCCGCTATCGAGATGACTGGCCTCAGACAGGCAAAGTAGAAGTCTGCAGAAACTGTGGAGCAAAGCCCTGTATCAAAGTATGCCAGGAAAATGCCCTGGACCTGGATGGAGAAAACAACCTGGCATTTAAACAAGAAGCCTGCACAGGCTGCCTGGACTGCAGCACAGCCTGTCCCTTTGGAGAACTGCCAACAGA
>JAGXSK010000246.1 GCA_018333845.1 Clostridia bacterium
GGCAGTAAGTGTTGTTCTTGAAAGTCTAAACAGGCTTAAGGATGAATATGAAATCCTGGTCATTGAAGGAGCCGGCAGTCCAGCAGAGGTCAACTTAAAGGACAGGGATATTGTCAATATGAAGACAGCCGAGCTTGCAGATGCTCCGGTTCTTCTTATTGCTGACATAGACAGGGGTGGGGTTTTTGCTTCGCTTATTGGGACCCTTGAGCTTTTAGAGCCCCATGAAAGGGATAGGGTCAAGGGATTTATCATTAATAAATTCAGAGGTGATCTGGACCTTTTAAAGCCTGGTCTTGACTTTCTAGAGGAAAGGACCGGCAAGGAGGTTTTTGGTGTTATACCTTACATGCATGATCATGGCATAGATGAAGAGGATTCAGTATGCCTATCAGAATACAAAACCAGGGGCAGTATTGATGCACCTATCCAGATTGCAGTTATCCAGCTGCCTAGAATCTCTAACTTTACTGATATAAACCCCTTTTTTGATTTACCAGACACTTGTATTAGGTTTGTGAAAAAGGGTGAGGCAATAGGTGAGGCAGATGTTGTCATCATACCTGGAACCAAAAACTCCGTTTTAGATCTGGTATATCTAAAGGAACAGGGTTATGATGATGAAATTCTCGCCCTGGCTGACAAGGGAAAATACATAGTTGGCATATGTGGCGGCTATCAGATGCTTGGCCTGGAGCTGCTGGACCCAGAAGGAACTGAAGCGGGGATAGGATCCCAGAAGGGCCTGGGCCTTCTTAAGTGTGTTACAACCTACGGGGCTGAAAAAAGCACCCACCAGGTTGAAGCCACTATTGCAGCAGCAGAAGGCTTATGGCAGGACTTGAAGGGCCAGACAGTTAAAGGCTATGAAATTCATATGGGTCAGGCAGACATACTGGATTACAAAAGCTGTTTGCTTCAGATAACTGAACGCTCTGGCAGGGATGTCCAGGTTATGGATGGTGCTGTGGTAAATGACGGAAGGGTTTTTGGCACCCACCTGCATGGATTTTTTGACAACCTAAATGTTATGTTAACCTTTATCAATGCCATCCGCAAGGAAAAGGGTCTGAGCTTGCTTCAGGAAAGGGATTTAGATATTTATCAAAGGGAAAGAAACTATGATAGGGTAGCGGAGATAGTGAGGAATTCCGTTGACATGGAGAAGATATATAAAATCATGGGAATAAACCCCAAGAAGGATAATGGATAATGGAAATAATCTTAGCTGCCATTGTATTAGATTTAATCCTTGGGGACCCGAGATGGCTTCCCCATCCAGTTGTTTATATCGGAAAAGCAATTTCATATGGGGAAAAAATAATTCGCAGGGTGGCCAGTTCTCCCAGGGGATTAAAGATAGGAGGAACCCTTTTAACTATCAGCATAGTCCTTGGAACTTATATGTTTTTTCTGGGAATCATCTGGATAGCCTTCAAGGTCCATTTATACCTGGGAATAGCATTAAGCATATTTATTATGAGCCAGACCCTGGCCATAAACAGTTTATACAAGCATGCCCTGGCAGTTGCCAGGCCTTTACTGGCAGGTAACCTGCCAGCTGCCAGGAGAGAGCTTTCCATGATAGTGGGAAGAGATACAGCTAACCTGGAAGAACATGATGTTGTCAGGGGTGTTGTGGAAACAGTATCAGAAAACACTGTAGATGGCATTACCGCTCCCTTGTTTTATGGTTTTCTTGGAGGCCCTCCCCTTGCCATGGCTTATAAAGCTGTAAATACACTTGATTCTATGATAGGATACAGGGATGAAAGGTATATTGACCTTGGCTGGGCAGGTGCAAGGCTGGATGACCTGGCCAATTATATTCCGGCAAGAATCACAGGCTTAATCTATTTGTTAATTTCCTTCTTTACCCCTGGTGGTTTTCAGGGGGTTTGGAATGCAATGAGGGAAGATGCCCCAAAACACCCTAGCCCCAATAGCGGCATATCAGAAGCGGCAGTTGCAGGAGCTTTACAAATACAGCTGGGAGGCCTCAACTATTACAGGGGTATAGCATCCAACAGGGCATTGATGGGCAAACCCATTAGGAAGCTTGAACTCAGGCACATTTGTCAAAGTCTTTACATCATGTTTGCTGTTTCTGCGGCAATGGCTGTCCTTGGAGTGATTTATTTGCTTATGAAGGGTTAAAAGTTAGAAGGTCAAGGAGTGATAGGAATGATCCAGATATATACTGGCAACGGCAAGGGTAAAACTACGGCAGCCTTTGGACTGGCAATGAGGGCAGTTGGCCATGGCTTTAAGGTCAGGATAATCCAGTTTATGAAGGGCAGTACATACAGTGGTGAATTAAATTCAGCCTACAAGCTTGGCATTGAAGTATTTCAATTTGGCAGGACTTGTCCCCATGCCTCTGTTATCAAAACAGGGTTTATGAAGTGCCAGGGATGTGGTGAGTGCTGGATTGGTTTAAAGGAAGTAACAGATCTGGATATACAGAAGGTGAAAATGGCCTGGCAGCTGGCAAGGGATACAGCTGATGAAGGAAAACATGATTTGCTCATTCTCGATGAACTGCTAAATAGTTTTAAAAAGGATCTCCTTAAAGTAAGTGAGGTTGCTGACTGGTTGAGACAGGTTCCAGATGACATAGAAGTGGTATTGACTGGCAGAAATGCTCCCCCTGAACTAATTGAAATGGCCCACCTGGTATCCGAAGTTAAGGAAATCAAGCATTACTATAAAATAGGCGTTGAATCAAGAAGAGGAATAGAATACTAATGGCCAGTTTTTTGCTTGCCCTTAGCTTTTTGACAATTATACCGGCATATGGAAATAAAGTTGCAGGGGAAAAAGAAATGGCAAATTCACTTTATGCTTATCCCCTGGTGGGGCTCTTAATTGGGGGATTGCTGGCATTAGCGGCTTATGTGAGTGATATTCTTGCTCTGGGTCTTGGTGGAGATGGATTTATAGTTGTCCTATGGATAATCTTAACCGGCGGCTTGCATATGGATGGTTTGATGGATACGGCAGATGGGTTGTTCAGCGGCAAGGACAGGGAACGCAAGCTTGAAATAATGAAGGACAGCAGGGTTGGTGCCATGGGAGTTATTGCCCTGGGTGCAGTATTGCTGCTCAAATTTTCATTTCTGGCATCCCTGCCTGTCTACCATAAAATCTTAGCCCTGCTCCTTGCACCTGTCATAGGCAGGGCAGCCATGGTTTATTCCATTGTGCACTTTCCCTATGCGCGCTCTGGGCCTGGCCTTGGGAAATGCTTTGGTGAAAAGGCAGGCAGGGGAAAATTTTTGGCGGCTGCAGCCTTTACCCTGGTTGCTGCATTTATTGCTGCCGGACTGGCAGGTTTAGTGTTAACTCTAGTATCCTTGTTAGCGGCTGCAATCATTGCCAAAGGGATTGGCGGCGTACTGGGAGGACAAACTGGAGATACATATGGGGCCTTGTGTGAGGCTTCAGAAACTATATTTATAATTGCTATTGTCATAGGAATGGCGGGATTCTATGGAATATAAAAGTGCAGCGGCTTTAGCACCAGGCACATGTGGGGAGCTTGTCCAGGGATCAATAAACGGCAGGGATTTTTTAGTTACCTGCCCTGTTGATCTATGGTCAAAGCTTTCAGTATTCTATACAGAACATGTTGAACAGGATCACTTGTTTCCCAAGGCAGCTAAAGCTATCCAGATGGCTTATGAGAAAAAGAAAACTGCAGGCAGCAAGCTAGGCTTTATTCGTAAAAGTGAGCTGCCCATTGGCAAGGGAATGGGCAGCAGCACAGCTGATATTGCTGCCGCCTATGCTGCTGCCTGCAGACTGCTGGATGTTAAAATAAATGAAGATGAGATAGCAGATGTGGCCCTTGCCATTGAACCAAGTGACGGTTTAATGTATCCAGGAATCTGCCTGTTTGACCACCGTAAGGGATTATGGAGGGAACCACTAGGCCAAGCTCCGCCCTTGAATGTGGTAATTATAGATCCTGGAGGAGAAGTGGACACCCTGGAATTTAATAGCAAAAAAGACCTGCAGATCCTGAATGCCAAAAAGGAACAAGAAATTATCAAGGCACTGGCCTATGTTAGAGAGGGAATTGCCGAGCAGGATCCTGAAAAAATTGGCAGAGGTGCAACAATAAGTGCCCTGGCCAATCAAGAGATCTTATTTAAGCCCCAACTGGAGGAAATCATTAAATTCTCAGTTCAGCTTAAAGCAATGGGAGTAAATGTTGCCCATAGTGGAACAGTAATAGGTATCCTCCTGGCTGAAATAGGTCCCCATGTAATGGAGGCTGCTGACTACATACAGAAAAAATTTCCCCAATGTGCCATATATACTTCAAAAATTATTTCAGGAGGGATCAAATAAAGTGCAACTGGACAGAGGCAAGCCTGGCCATGGCGGCAACGTGTGGGCAGCATCACAAAAGTGGGGTATTCCGCCAGAAGGGTTTTTAGATTACAGCGCCAATATCAATCCCCTGGGACCTTCTGCAAAAGCAATCAAGGCCATACAGGAAAATATAGGTTTGTTAAGCCATTATCCTGAACCTACTGGGGAAAGCTTTAAAGCTTGTTTGGGCAGCTTTTTCAAGATGCCTGCCCATAATCTAGTTCTAGGAAATGGGGGAGCGGAGCTAATATATCTGGCCGGGAGGATGTTTTATAAAAATAGAGTTATGCTCCTTGCACCTACATTTTCTGAATATGGGGAAGGCATTGAAAATCCCAAGATTATTCGGATAGGCCTGTTTCCTGAGGATACATTCATGTTGCCAACTGAAGAAATAATTCATGCAATGAAAAGAGATGATCTAATTTTCATTGGGAATCCAAACAACCCCACAGGTACTATTTTTGCCAAAGAGGAGATTAAAAAGATACTTGAGGCTGCATTAGATAAGAATGCCTGTGTGGTTGTTGATGAAGCATTCATTGATTTTTTAGGTGATGATTCATATTCAGTTAGGTACTGGGTAGAAGACTATAAAAATCTGATGGTAGTGGGCTCATTGACAAAATTTTTTGCAATACCATCACTGCGCCTTGGGTATGCAGCAGCAGCAGAAGAAACAGCCCGTAAAATGGAATATCTGCTGCCTACCTGGAGGGTCAACACCTTTGCTTTAAAGGCCGGTGAGGCCTCCATCAAGGATGAGGAATATATGGAGAAAACCTTAACCCTTGTTAGGGAGGAAAGAGAATTCCTTGCCAATCAATTAAGATTAATCAAGGGACTAAAGGTTTATCCAGGAGTGGCTAACTATATCCTGGTTGATGGTGAGGACCTTGCTTTAACCAGTGAGGAACTGCAGGAAAGGCTTGGCCCCCATGGTATATTAATAAGAAAGTGTACATCCTTTTTTAACCTTAGCCCATATTATTTTAGATTAGCAGTAAGGAAAAGGGAAGAGAACACAAGGCTCATAGAGACACTAAAGAAAGTAGTTGATATTTAATGAGAGTTATTCTGATTAGGCATGGCCAAACAGAATGGAACCTTTTACAAAAATATCAGGGCCAGACAGACATACCCTTGACTGACCTGGGAAGAAGCCAGGCCCAGAAAGCAGGGGAATACTTAGCTAATAATGAAAACATAGAAGTTTTATACTGCAGTGACCTGTCCAGAACAAGAGAAACGGCTGAAATAGTTGGCAGGAGTATTGGCCTGAGTCCAACCTGCGATGCTAGGCTCAGGGAGCTTTCCTTTGGGGAGTGGGAAGGTTTGACTTTTAATCAGGTATATGAAAAATACCCTGAAGAATTTAACAACTGGTACAATGATGCCTTTAAAATTAATGTTCCAGGAGGAGAGTCCTTTGACCAGCTTATAAAGAGGGCCATGGAAGCAGTAAAAGAAATAATGGCAAAACATAAAGGAACCATAGCAATAGTTACCCACGGGGGGGTAATTAAAGCAATTCTTTCCCAAAGCGAGGCTAAAAGTGATATATGGCAGACAGGTGTAGACCCAGGCTCAATAACCATCTTGGATATAGCTAATGAAAAATTCATACCTATAGAGATTGGGTTGAAGCCATAATTGCTTCACATTGGGCTTACAGGTTATATGTGCCTTACCCATAAATGGAAAACTTCAAATCTTAACCATTTCTTAACAAATTTTTGACAGGTTTTTGACGAAAAATGTCGAATAATCTCCTAAAGTTAAAAGGGAGATGATATGAACATGAGTTTTAACACACCTACAGAAATTCTAACGGCAATTGGTTTTACCAGCAAATATCTAAAGGAGCTTTTTCCACTAGACTGCATGACCAGCGTTACTGACAGGGAAACTTTTATAGCCTATTATCCAGGTGAAATAATAGATGTGGGAGCCAGGGTTGGTCAGCCCATTCCTTCGGCTGATGTTATACATAAGGCTATAGAGACAGGAAAAAAGATTGTGGCAGAAGTTCCCAAGGAGGCCTATGGCTTTGCATTTAAGGGTATTATAATGCCAATACGCGATAATAGTGGTGAAGTAATAGGAACCTTTAATGTAGGTATAGACCTATCTACTCAGAACAATATGATGGAAATAGTGGAAAACCTGGCTGCCTCCTTTGAGCAGGTTTCGGCAAGCTCGCAGGAGCTTGCATCTTCTGCCCAGGAACTAAACAACATTCAAAATGAACTGCTGGTTCTAGCACAAGAAGCCAAAGAAAGTCTAAATCGCACCAACCAGATCTTGAAGCTCATTGATGATGTTGCTTCCCAGACTAAAATGCTGGGGCTCAATGCAGCAATTGAGGCTGCCAGGGCCGGCGAGGCAGGCAGGGGTTTTACTGTTGTAGCACAAGAAATACGTAAACTATCTGATAACACTACCAGGTCAACAAGTGAAATAACTGAAGTATTAAACAGCATCAAGGCTAACATGGAACAAATTGTAGAAAATATCCAGAAAGCAGAGGACATAGGCAATAGCCAGGCTGCTGCCAGTGAAGAGATTTCAGCATCTATTACTGAAAATGCCACAGTAGCAGAAAAACTAACCCATATTGCAAGGTTATTTTAAAAAATATAAGAAATAATAAGTTTTGAAAAGCTTTCTGTATAATATTTTACAGGAAGCTTTTTAAAATAACCTTATAAAATTATTGCAGGTGATTTAATGGAGGCTGCAGAATTAATAAAAATGAAAAGATGACGTGTCAAACTAAGAGGTGCTAACTATGGTTTAAAAAAACACCTGATAGTATTTGTGAAAATGCCGTAGCAGTGTATAATGACAAAAGCAGAACTATTGCTTCATTGCTGCCTAAAGGATGTGATGGGATGCTGTTGATTTTAACGTCTTTTGCTGCAGGGCTTCTTTCCTTTTTTTCTCCCTGTATAATTCCTCTTATTCCAGGCTTTTTAGCTTTTTTGACAGGGGAAACACCCATTAAACAAAGGGAAAGCTTAAACTGGAATGCTTTTTACAAGTCATTGAGCTTTGTGGCAGGCTTTTCTGTTATTTTCGTTCTAATGGGCTTGTCAGCAAGTACAATTGGACAGTTTTTAACTGCATATCAAACAAGTATTAATATAATTGGGGGAACAGTTATAGTCATTTTTGGGCTGCATATGCTGGGTCTGGTTGAGCTATGGTTTCTCCATAGAGGGGGAATGAAGTCTCCCAAATACAGCAATGGCTTTTTATTAGGGGTAGCTTTTTCTGCAGCCTGGACCCCTTGCGTGGGACCCTTTCTAGCCTCTATTCTTATAATTGCCAGTACAGAAGCCTCAATTGTTTATGGAGGAATGCTGTTAACATTTTATTCCCTGGGGCTTGGTATTCCCTTTGTGGCTACTGCATTATTTTGGGGCAAAATAATGAAATCTGCCAGCAATCTTGCAAGGTTCAGCTGGTATCTGAATAAAATTGCCGGGGCAATTCTCATTATGCTTGGGTTCTTAATCATGACTGGAAAGTTTACCCAATTGTCTGCTTACCTCTCATAATAATATTCCCTTACATTAACCGGAGGTGTTTTCATTGAGCAAGAAAAACTATTTAACCATAGGATTGCTGTTACTAGTGTTTGCAATGGCTGGTGCTTTATTTTATCAGCAAAGCACTGAAAAAACTGAAGGACCTATGGAAGCTTTGATGACCATGGAGGTAATTAATGGAGAAATGATTTCAGAAAGTGATCTTGCTTCACGGCCTACCCTTGTGGTAAAGTGGGCCACGTGGTGTCCCTCCTGTGTAGATGAATTGTTATACCTAAAAGAATCCCATGACGAATTTGCAAAAAGGGTTAATCTTATTGCAATAAATATCACTCGAAATGAAAGAAACTTTAATGATGTAGTTAATTTGTTAGAATGGGCTGATCTGCCCTTTCTGGTGTTAGCTGATAAGGACGGTAAAACATCAGAATACTTTCCATCTAGATTTATACCGGCTAATTTTTTGTTAAGTCCTAATGGGGAGTTAGTTGGAAGTGTTGAAGGTCCTATAGATCTTAATACGTTGGATAATTGGCTTGATACTATGTGATTAGAGAGACAGCAAAGGGAGGTTTTTTATTAATGATTGACTTTTTTTTGGAAAAGGCAGCACTTGGGCAAATGGAGACAGAGATTCACTTCTTTGCTTATGAGGACTTATATATTTTGTTTGACGTCAATAGTGGGAGTGTTCATATATTAGATGAGCTAATGTGGAGTGTTTTGGAGTCTTTAAAAAACAGCAGCGGCAATGAAAAGCTTTTCAGGAATCAGTTAGAAAAATACTCTAATGAAGTTGTTGATGAAGCTTTACATGAGCTTTATTCCCTTATTGAGGAAGGCACCCTTTTTGGGACAAGTACCATTTCCGAGGAAAATGCTGCAAGTAAATTGGAAAATGTAATTAAATCCTTGTGCCTGCATATTTCCCATGACTGTAATCTTGCCTGCTCCTATTGCTTTGCAGGTAAAGGCAGCTTTGGTGGTCCAAAAAACAACATGAGTTTAGAGGTAGGAAAAAGAGCTTTAGACTTTCTTATTGATAGTTCTGGTAATAGACCCACTTGCGAGGTGGATTTTTTTGGGGGAGAGCCTTTACTAAACTGGGATACAGTCAAAAAACTAGTTGCATATGGAAAGCAAAAGGCTTCCCCAAGGGGTAAAATCTTCAGGTTTACCTTAACTACAAATGGACTGCTTTTAAATCAGGAAAAGGAAGAGTTCTTAAACAGGGAAAATATAAGTGTGGTATTGAGCATAGATGGGCGAAAAGCAATTCATGATAAAATGCGGCCAGTACCTTCGGGAGAGGGAAGCTACGACCTAATATCACCAAAGATAAAATCCCTTGTGAATTCCCGCAAGGGTGAAAACTACTATGTTAGGGGAACCTTTACAAGGAACAACCTGGATTTTGCAGAGGACGTCTTGTTTTTGGTCCATGAGGGTTATACTGAAATTTCTTTAGAACCAGTAGTAGCCAATTCCAATGAGGAGTTTGCCTTTCAAGAAGAGGATAAGGAAAGGCTAAGGCATGAATATGCCAGACTGGCCAGAGAATATCTGAACAGAAAAGCAGCAGGGAGACCCTTTAATTTCTTTCATTACAATGTGGATCTGGAAAGGGGCCCATGTTTACCGAAAAGATTAACTGGTTGCGGTGCAGGCTTTCAGTATCTTGCAGTAACGCCAGAAGGTGACCTGTATCCATGCCATCAATTTGTTGGCAGAGAAGAATATCGTTTGGGGGATTTATTTCAAGGCATAGTTAACAGTGGGTTAGTTGAGGCTTTTAAAAAAGCCCATGTTTATAACAAGGAAGAATGTAAAATTTGTTGGGTTAGATTTCTATGCAGCGGGGGCTGCCATGCCAATGCGGCTGCCAATAATGGAACAATAGAAAAGCCTTACCAGATGGGTTGCTTTTTACAGAAAGTTAGATTAGAAGCAGCAATCTATTTATATGTAAGTGAAAGGGTAGGGTATGAGGGGAATAGGACCTAAACTTAAAATACAATAGGTATTTTTAAAAAGAAAGTATTCTTAAAATAAATTGAAATTATCCAAATATCATGATAAAATATCTATAATTAAATAGGGTATTAAACAAGTTTCCATGATGGAAATTAAATGGGAAGCTGGTGTAATTCCAGCACGGTCCCGCCACTGTAATGGTGAATTTCTTAGCAATATGCCACTGGGTTTAACTCTCAAAGGAGTCTGGGAAGGTGCTAAAGAAATGATGAGCCTAAGTCAGGATACCTGCTTGTTTAGTATTTTTGTCGTACCCACGGTGTATGGGCGTATGAAATAATTCGTTATATTCCTGTATCCCATGTGGTACAGGCTTTTGTTTTATATCCATGGTTCTAAAGTAAATAATATTAGGTGCTTTTCCTGAGGGATCAAGCTTAAAATAAATCGGTGAAAGTCCGAGCCTATGACTGTAAGGGGAATATGCTTAAGATGACTTATGCATATGATGACACCACAGCCAGTACACAGCCTACTCTAATTCATCTATTGCGAGGTGATTAGTTTGGTGCTGTTTTTTTATGTATTTTGCTGCTGATAAGTTTTGAGTGGATTAATGGATTAAGAGTATGAATAAAAATGGGGGAGTGAATTTATATGAGATTTTTAACTGGATTAGCAGTACTGGTATGGTTGCTTATTATTCCTGAGGAAGCAGCTGCAATGCATATTATGGAGGGGTTTTTGCCCATGGGATGGGCAGGGTTTTGGTCAATAATGATGCTGCCATTTTTAGTCCTGGGAATTAGATATATTAGCAGGCTTGTTAAGGAAAATCCAAAAACAATTTTGCTTGTTGCTTTTGCTGGTGCTTTCACCTTTGTATTGTCGGCTTTAAAACTTCCTTCTATTACTGGCAGTTCGTCACATGCTACAGGCATGGGCCTGGGGACTATTCTTTTCGGACCAACTATTATGGTTGTTATAGGTTTGATAGTTCTGGTATTTCAAGCTGTTCTTTTAGCCCATGGAGGACTAACAACCCTTGGTGCAAATGTTTTTTCAATGGCAATTGTGGGTCCCTTTGTTACATATGGATTTTATATAGTTTTAAAAAAGCTTGGAGTTCCCAGGTGGGTATCAATTTTTTTTGGAGCAGCTATTGGAAGCTTTGCCACCTATATGGTGACGGCTTTACAGTTAGCATTAGCCCATCCCTCTGAGGTTGGTGGCATTTATGCGTCATGGATAAAATTTGTGGGGGTCTTTGGACTTACTCAGATTCCCATTTCCATAATTGAAGGAATTTTAACAGTTATGGTTCTAAATTTACTTTACACATACAGTAAGCAGGAGATAGAGGGGCTAAATATTTCCTGATTTCTAATTTTTATTTAAGGGTGGTGACTTCCAGTGTCCGGTAAAAATAATGTTTTATTGATTTTGTTGCTAATTGGATTAATTATTGCACCTTTGATAATTAACTTTGGTACAGAGTTTGAAGGTGCGGATGGGTTAGCAGAAGAAGCAGTTGGAGAAATAAATCCTAATTATGAACCCTGGTTTGCTTCTGTATGGGAGCCTCCAGGGGGAGAAATTGAGAGTCTGCTGTTTGCACTGCAGGCCGCCATTGGTGCAGGATTTATCTGTTTTTATCTGGGTTATAGGATTGGTCAAAAAAGAAGCAGGTGTAATGCTGCATGACACACATTGATCAATATGCTTATTTTTCTTTTCTCCGGGATGTTCACCCCGGAGAAAAGTTCATCTTTGCTCTTCTGACCATGGCCCTGGTCCTTATTCTTAACTCCATAGTCATTTCTGTTTTTGTTGCCATTATAATGGCATTGATGATAATTATAGCGGCCAGGGTAAATTATAAAACCTTTTTCAGATTAATGCTGCTGCCAATGGGTTTTTTGATAATAGGATGTGCTGCAGTTGCTGTGAGTATTACCATTACACCCTTGAATTTTTTGCTTTCATTTAAAATTGGTTCTTTATGGATTGGTGTAACCAATGAAACTTTATTAAGTTCAATCAACCTATTTTTTAGAGCTAATGCAGCAGTTACATGTATGTATTTCCTGGCCCTTACCACACCAATGACTCAGATTATCTATGTTCTTCGCAAGCTTATGGTTCCAGAAATCATAATTGATTTAATGGTCCTTATTTACAACAATATTTTTGTATTTTTTAAAACAGCCAATAATATTTATATTTCACAAGTATCCAGGTGTGGTTATAACGGCTTTATGGGTAAGCTCAAGTCACTTTCTTACCTGTGCTCTAATTTGTTCATTAAATGTATAAAAAATACTGATGAAACATACAATGCACTTCTTTCTAGAGGGTTTAATGGTCAATTAAGGGTTATTGAGGAAAAATATCAGCCTAAAAAAAGAAACCTTGCTGGGATATTAGCCTTTGATGCCGTAATTGTTCTTACCTACTTCATTGGGAGGTTTTAGGTTGTTAAAAAATATTATTGAAGCCAAAAATTTATCTTACCAGTATGGTGATGGAACTAATGCACTGCAGGGAGTTAATATGGCCATAGAGCTTAATGCCAGGGCAGCAATTTTGGGGCCAAATGGTGCTGGGAAATCAACTCTGCTTTTGCACTTAAATGGATTATTAAAACCAACCTCAGGGTGGATGTTTTATAAAGGCGAACAATATATATATCAAAAAAGTTTTTTAAATAATATCAAGAAATTAGTAGGTATTCTTTTTCAAAATCCTGATAACCAGCTTTTCTCTGCAAGTGTTATCCAGGATATCTCTTTTGGCCTGATGAACATGGGTGTTCCTAAAGAGGCAGCATTAAAAAGAATATATCAGGTCGGTGAGCAGCTTGGCATTGACAATTTATTTCATAAACCAACTCATTTTTTGAGTGTGGGTCAAAAAAAAATGGTTGCCCTGGCAGGGGTATTAGTTATGGAACCGGAAATCGTTGTTTGTGATGAGCCAACTGCAGGACTAGACCCTTGCAATTCAAAGATAATGATAAATGTGCTTAATCAACTGCATCAAGATGGAAAAACTATTCTTATTTCGACACATGATGTTAATATGGCATATTCATGGGCAGACACCATATTCATACTGGATAAAGGAAGGATATTGGGTAAAGGGACTCCCCTTGAGGTATTTTCTAATAATGCATGGCTGGGCAGTTCCTGTATGGAAACACCGTGGATACTTGATATCTGGGAGTATTTAAGAGCTTGTGAATTAATAGATCCAGAATCTAACCCTCCCAAGAACAAGGAGGAACTTTTTCAAGTTTTTTCTATAATTAAACGTGTGCGCACGTAGAGGTATTTACTCCTGGCTGGAGGGATTAGTCCTTTTGTTATTATATGTGCTTTAGATTTCCTTAATTGGGGTGGCTTAAATGGTTTTTCTTTTAGTGGGCGTGAAGGAAGGAATAGAAATTGCTGAAAAAATTGCTGCTCAGGGCCATGAGCTGAGAATCCTGGCTAAAACACGGACCAGCAGGGAGAATCTTAAAAAAATATCATTTGATGAATGTTTAGTTGATGCTGAAACCTTTGATTTGATTGATTTTTCTAAAGTCAAATGTGTGGTGGATGCTGATTTAGAAAATAGCAATAATTACCACAGCATACTCTCTGACCTGGCAAACAAGCCAAGATATATTCGTTATTTAAGAGAAGAATTGGAGCTTACCAGCAGCCCTTTAATCAAAATAGTCTATTCCTTTGAGGAAGCTGTTGAAAAGATAGTTTTAAAGGACATCAACACTATTTTCCTGACAACAGGGAGTTATAACCTGGAGAAGTTTATTAATAATGATAAGCTAGTGGGGAAAAGGATAGTAGTCAGGGTTCTGCCTGATTGGAAGGTTATTAAGAAGTGTCAGGATATGGGAGTGGCGGCAAAAGACATTATTGCCATGCAGGGACCTTTTTCAGTAAAAATAAATAAAGCAACCTTTAGAATGTACAATTCTGATATTATAGTTACACGTGACAGCGGCAAGTCTGGGGGTACAGATAATAAG
>JAGXSK010000247.1 GCA_018333845.1 Clostridia bacterium
GATGTAAGAATTAGAAAGATTAATCAAGATGGCAAGATGAAGGCAATTGTATCTGTAACCTTGGACGATGCTTTTGTGATCCATGATGTAAAAGTTATAGAAGGTCAGAACGGTTTATTTGTTGCAATGCCTAGTCGTAAGATGCCCGATGGTGAGTTTAGAGATATAGCTCATCCAATTTGTTCATCAGCCAGGGAGACTATCCAGTCTGCAGTATTAAAAGCATATGATGAAGCAATGTAAATTTGTCATTTAAGGAGCATTTATTGCTCCTTAATTTTTTGCTGCAACTCTCAAGTTTTATTTTTCATATAACATATGGTATTCTTATTAAAAACAAGTGTTAAACAGATCAGGCAGCAAAGTTTTACAAGGGAGGAATATACATGATAGCATCCATTGTCCTTGCAGCCGGTAAGGGAACCCGTATGAAATCAAAAATCCCAAAGGTCCTGCATAAGGTTTCAGGTAAATCCCTTATATGGCACGTGTGTCAAGCGGCTTCATATATTGGCGTCGAAGAAAGTATAATAGTGGTTGGCCATCAGGCAGAAGAAGTAAAAAGGGAGTTAGGAGATAAGCACAAATATGCCTTGCAGGAAAAGCAGCTTGGTACAGGTCATGCCGTGATGCAGGCAAAATCATATCTTAGTAAAGAGGTTGAAACCATAATTGTCTTGTGCGGAGATACGCCACTTTTAACTGGTTTAACCCTCCGAAAGCTTTTAGAGCATCATCAGGAAACCAAAGCTTCTGCGACAATATTGTCAGCTATTCTTTCAGATCCATCCAACTATGGCAGGATTGTGAGAGATGCCAGGGGACAGGTGAAAATGATCATTGAGGAAAGGGATGCCCTGCCCCAGGAAAGGGCCATTAAAGAGATAAATTCTGGTACATACTGTTTCAATAGAGAGGCCCTATTTAGCGCTTTAAAAGAGATTACCCCTGAGAACAAGCAGGGTGAATACTATTTAACTGATGTTATAGAAATACTAGTAAAAAACAACCGAAAAGTAGAAGCTATTGCTGTGGAGGATCCGGTTGAAATATCAGGAATAAATAACAGAATACAGCTGGCAGAAGCAGAAAAAGTATTTCAAAAGAGGATAAACCAAAAATGGATGTTAGAGGGCGTTACAATTTTTGACCCGGATGTTACTTATATTGAAACCTCTGTAGAGATTGGCATGGATACAGTTGTCCTTCCCTTTTCCTATTTAAAAGGGGATACCAAAATTGGAGAAGATTGTATAATTGGCCCCCAGACCACGTTAGAAAATACCCATGTGGGCAGATCAACTCACATTAACAATACAATTACCACTGATGCTAAAATAGGGTCAAATTGTAGAATTGGTCCCTTTAGTTACATAAGGCCGGGCACAGAGCTGGCAGATAATGTGAAAATAGGCGACTTTGTTGAAATCAAGAAATCCTTTGTGGATAAAAACAGCAAGATTCCCCATTTGTCCTATATAGGAGACTGTACTATTGGGGAAAATGTCAATGTTGGAGCCGGTACGATTACCTGCAATTATGATGGTAAAGACAAATGGCAGACAATATTAGAAGACGGATCTTTTATAGGCAGCAATACTAATCTAGTTGCTCCAGTCACCGTTGGTAAAAATGCAACCATAGGAGCAGGATCCACAATAACCCAGGATGTTCCTGCGGAAGCTTTGGCTGTTGCTAGACAAAAGCAGAGGAATATTTTAAACTGGACTAGCAGAAAGAAAAAGTAGAATTTTAAAGGATTCTGTCAAGAAATATAGAAAAATATTATGCTTATATCTTGATGTTGCGGAGGTTTAAAATGTCTAGTTTTAAGAAAAAAATTAAACTATTTACAGGTAATGCTCATCCGCGTCTGGCAGAGGAGATATCTGATTACCTGGGCATACCCCTTGGATGTGCACAGATTCAACGTTTTAAAGATGGGGAAATTTCAATTGCTATAAATGAAAGTGTTCGGGGTGCCGATGTTTATGTTATCCAACCCACGTGTAGTCCAGCCAATGAACATCTTATGGAACTGCTAATAATGATTGATGCTTTAAAAAGAGCCTCAGCCCAAAGGATAACTGCCGTAATCCCCTATTATGGTTATGCACGACAAGAAAGAAAAGTTAAAGCCAGAGACCCAATATCTGCAAAGCTTGTGGCAAATTTAATAACTGCTGCTGGTGCTAACAGGGTTATAGCCATGGACTTACATGCCAATGCAATCCAGGGCTTTTTCGACATACCTTTTGACCATCTCATAGGCGTTCCTATTCTGGCAGAGCATTTTAAAAAGATGAAACTGGAAAACTTCATTGTAGTTTCTCCTGATATTGGCGGCGTAACCAGGGCAAGGGATCTGGCTGAAAGACTTGGATCTGAAATAGCCATTATTGATAAAAGGAGACCTGCACCTAATCAGGCAGAAGTTATGAATATTATTGGTAAGGTCAAAGGTAAAAATGTTATCATGACAGATGATATTGTAGATACTGCAGGTACAATTTGTGGCGGTGCAGCTGCTTTACTTGAAAGAGGAGCAGAAAAGGTATATGCCTGCTGTACCCATCCAGTACTTTCTCCTCCGGCTCTTGAGAGAATAGAAAATGCTCCCTTTGAAGAGTTTGTTGTCACAAACACAATACCCATTAAAGATGAGAACCTGCCCAAAAAGTTAAAGGTGCTGTCTATTGCACCTTTATTGGGAGAAGCCATGATTCGCATCCATGAGCACCTTTCAGTAAGCAAGCTTTTTGACTAGAGTTTTCAGCGATGTTTTTTCTCTGATTCAGTATTACTGGCAGTGTCTATACTTTGTTTTCCCTTGGGTTCTTGAAGTTCAGTTTCTTCTAAAGAGGATTCCTGGTGATTTTGTTGAGTATCTTCCTTTGAAGAAGTAAGATTTTTAAGTGTGGCTGACAGCTGTTTTGACCATTTTAATGTTGAATCTTTTGTCGTACTCCATAATTTAGCACTTGAGTCTTTAATGGATTCAATTTTTTCTGCCAGGGCATCATCTGGTATCAGGAGTGCTTCCTTTGAACCTGCCTTTGCTATTACTGCATCCATGCCAATGGTAACGATCTGGGAAATAGGAAGTTCTGCCATACCTTTAAAATACTTTTCGTAGACACTGCCTGTTATTGACAAGGCCATGATCTTGCCTGTTTTTACGTCCAGGGTAAAATCTTCTACTGTGCCCAGGATGGATCCATCTTCAGTTATTATTCTAGCACCAAAGAGGTTGAAGTTTTGTTTCACCAGCCTTCCGGTAAATGTGTTTTTAGATGCTTTTTCCAGGCAGCTGGTGTTTTTCACAGTTATTATTTCATCCACACTATGGACCTTGTCGTAAGGGATTATCATTTTATCCTTAAACAGGGCCTTACTTTCGATTAATAAGGCAGCAACAGAAATGTTCTCAGGGTCAATAACTAGTCCCTTTAACTTGCCAATATGTTGTCCATTCTGTAAACTTATAATCATCTTACCATGGATGTTTTTGCCCCTGAAGTTCACGACAGATCATCCTCCTTTAAGAGTCCTTTGGAAGATAATATTCACATGGTAGATGTATTATGCTAAAATTAGGTTACACTATTAAATAAATTCAGTGAAATTGGAGAGGTGACAGAAATGGAAACAGTTCTAGTTCAAGCCCAAATGCGTAACAAACAAACAAAAGGTTTTAATAGTAGAGTTAGAAGAGAAGGTTTTGTTCCAGGCGTATTATATGGAAAGGAAGTTGAGAATACTTCAATTCTTGTTCCCGAAAAGGAAATAGAAAAGCTTATTGCTAAAAGTGGAGAAAATGCATTTGCCAGGATAAGTCTACATAAAGATAATGGTCCTCAAGAATATAATGTGATTTTAAAGGAAGTGCAAAGACATCCCTTTAAAGGCACCCTGGTACATTTAGACTTTTATCAAGTATCCATGTCTGAAAAACTTAATACAGTTGTTCCCGTTTCTCTTGTTGGAGAAAGTATGGGTGAAGCAGAGGGTGGCATTGTTCAACAACAGCTAAGAGAAATCAGTGTGCGTTGTTTGCCAGGAGACATTCCAGGTTCAATTGAAGTGGATATTACTAACCTGCAAATAGGGGATAGTATAACAGCTGCTGATGTACAAACCTCTGATGAAGTAGAAATAGTTGAGGATCCCAATACTGTAGTTGTCAGTGTGTCAGCACCAAGGGCTGAGGAAGAAGCTGAAGAGGCAGAGTAAAATCACATATATTCAATAAAACCTGGTGCTAATGCCAGGTTTTTAAGGTACATGGGGGGTAAAAAGGTGAAATTAATTGCTGGGCTAGGCAACCCTGGTAAAAAATATGAAGCAACCAGGCATAATATAGGCTTTATGGTTGTGGATTTCCTTGCTGATATCTGGAAACTGGATTTTAGTAAAACCAAAGAAAAAGGGCTGGTAGCTGAAGGCTTCCATAATGGTGAGAGAATTTTATTAGTTAAGCCCCAAACATTCATGAATTTAAGCGGAATATGTGTTGGGGGACTGGTAAATTTTTATAAAATACCTGTAGAAAATGTTATAGTTATTTATGATGATCTAGATTTAGGGGTTGGCACAATTAGAATCAGACCTGCTGGCTCCTCGGGAGGGCATAAGGGGATGCAGTCTATTATAGATTACTTAAACACTGATCAAATCCTCAGGGTTAAGTTTGGCATTGGCAGAAATGAAGATGCCACCATTGACCATGTCCTGGGTGTTTTTGACCATGAGGAATGGGAAATAATAAAAAGAGTTATTCCCAAAGCTGGAGAAGCCGTTGAAAAATTGCTCTCTGGGGACATAGAAAGGGCCATGAATTTATACAATAGAAAATGTCTGGATTAAATTTTAAAATAGGAAAATAGGAGATAAAAATGGCTTTTATTATTGCAGGTTTACTTGCAAGCTTCATGGCATGGGTTTTTGATAGATATATTTTTTCAAAGGAAGGCCTCAAGGGAGTGGTATTTTTGGGCCCTTTTGCAGAAGAGCTTTTTAAAACTGGGCTGGCTTTAATTTTTAGTACATCTATTATTCTTACCCATATTGTTTTTGGGCTTGCAGAAGCCATTATGGACTATAAAAATACCCAAAAAAGCCTGGGGGCTATAGTGAGCCTTGCTTCTCACGCGCTTTTGGGTATAATTACATATGGATTATTCATATTATTAGGGAGTATTTACATAGCTTTACTAATAGCAGTAATAGGTCACGTTTCTTGGAATAAATTTGTTATGGGTATTGTGCTGCAAAAATCATAGTGCTGCCACTGGCTGCATTGTGATTAAAACTGCAGCTTACATGGGATTATGGGGTGATTTTTTTGGGTTTAAGGGAAATCAGCAGGATGCTGCAAACAAGTGAAGACTTTAATAAATATAAAAGCAATCTGCGCAAATCAGCAGTTGGCCAGTTAGTGCACGGTTTGACAGACAGCCAGCAAGGCTACTGGATTGGGTCTGCAGCATATGAGGTTAAAAAGCCCCTGGTGATTATTACAGAAACTTTATCAGATGCAAAAAACATGATGTATGACTTGCTTAATTTTTTTCAAAATGGAGAAGTAGATTATTTACCACCAAGGGAAATAATGCTTCATGGTCTTTATGCCAAGAGTTACGAACTTACTGAAGAGAGAATAAAGGTGTTGTCAAGGCTGGTAAAGGGCGATATTCGCTGCTTGATACTGCCAATTGAGACCTTGAGTCAAAAAATGATTCCCATGGATGTTTTTAAAAATGCTCACATGGAAATTAAGGTGGGTATCAATTATGACCATAATGAGTTAATTAACAAACTGGTTTTGCTGGGTTATGAAAGGGTGGATCTTGTTCAGGGCTCTGGCCAGTTTAGTGCCAGGGGGGACATTTTAGACATTTATCCCTTTTATTTTAGCAATCCAGTAAGAATTGAGTTTTTTGATGATGAAATTGAAACAATGCGCTACTTTGATGCTGCTTCACAACGATCAAGGGGAACAATCCATGACCTGATTATACCTCCAGCCAGGGAGCTTATTGCAGATGATAAAAGGCGCCAGAGGGCCATTGGTAGACTGTCAAATCATGGAGAGGAATACATTCAGATGCTGTCAGCAAAGGGTAAGCGAAATGCTGCCAGGAAGCTTAAAGACCTGGTTGATGAATGGGTAAGCTATCTGAAAAATGATTTATGGTCCGTTGATCTTGACAAGTTGCAGCCTTTTTTTTATGAAAACCAGGCAAGCATAGTTGAATACTTTAATGATGAACCATTAATAATTGTTTCTGAACCTGTTAAGGTTTTTGAAACACTAAAAAGACTTGAGGAAGAAAGGCTTAATAATTTAACAGAGTTATTGGATCTTGGAAAGGCTGTACCAGGTTTGCAGGATATTAACTTTAGTATCCAGGAGGTTTTGGAGCTTATAAAAAGCCATAATGTAACATATTTATCATCACTGCCAAGGGAAATACCTAATACTGAATTAATAAATATAGTAAGTTTTACTGGGAAAAGCGTCCCCCCCTTTCATGGAAAAATAAAGCTGTTGCTAGATGAATACAAGGCATGGAAAAAGAGAGGATATACAGTTGTTTTTGCCGTTTCTTCCAGCGAAAGGGCGAATAGACTTAAGGAATATTTGTGGGAAGAAAAAATAGAAATCCCTTTAATTAAAAATATTGACTCTTTTGATGAGATAAATGGCAAGTCTTTTATTACCCTTGGGAGTTTTGCCAAAGGGTTTGAGATACCTTCCATAAAATTGACAGTAATTTCTGATGAGGAGATATTTGGAAGGAAAAAGCATGGCAAGGTTCTAAGGACATTTAAAGAAGGAACCAAGGTTGGTCATTATGGTGAGCTTAAAGTAGGAGACTTTGTTGTCCACGTCCAGCATGGCATAGGTAAATATTTAGGTATTGAGCATCTAAAGGTTGGTGGAGTTTACAGGGATTATTTGAATATCCAGTACTATGGACAGGATAAACTTTATGTACCAACAGACCAGGTAGAGTTAATACAAAAATATGTAGGAGCTGAAGGCCACAGGCCAAAGCTTCACAAACTAGGCGGTACAGACTGGCAAAAGGTTAAAAGCAGGGTCAAAGAATCAGTCCAGGAAATGGCCAAACAGTTATTAGAATTATATGCATCGCGAGAAACCCTGAAAGGCCATGCCTTTCCACCTGATGATAATCTTCAGGAATTATTTGAAGAAGCTTTTCCATATACTGAGACCCCTGATCAGTTAAAGGCCATTGAGGATACTAAAAGGGACATGCAGAAGCCAAAGCCCATGGATAGGCTTATATGCGGAGATGTTGGTTATGGTAAAACTGAAGTTGCACTAAGGGCTGCCTTTAAAGCGGTTAGAGATTCAAAACAAGTGGCTGTTTTGGTACCAACTACAGTTTTGGCCCAGCAGCACTATAAAACCTTTATAGAACGTTTTGCAGACTTCCCTGTTGTCATTGATACACTTAGCAGATTCAGGACAAATAGGGAGCAAAAGCAAGTTGTGGAAGGACTAGAAAAGGGAACAATTGATATTGTAATTGGTACCCATCGTCTTCTTTCAACTGACATCAAGTTTAAAAACCTGGGCTTGCTGGTCATTGATGAGGAACAGAGATTTGGAGTTGGCCATAAGGAAAAGATCAAGCAGATTAGAAAAAATGTTGATGTGCTAACATTAACTGCAACTCCCATACCAAGAACAATGCATATGGCCCTTGCCGGAGTAAGAGACATGAGTGTAATTGAAACTCCTCCTGAAGATAGGTATCCTGTACAAACCTATGTTATTGAATATAGTGATAACCTTGTAAGAGATGCAATTCGTAAAGAGTTGGACAGGGGGGGCCAGGTGTACTATATACACAATAAAATTGAGGATATAGATAAGGTTAGGATGCACCTTGAAAAAATGATACCCGATGCTTCCATAGGGGTAGCCCATGGGAGAATGAGAGAGGACGAGCTTGAAAAGGTCATGCTTAATTTTATAGAGGGCAACTATCAGGTGTTACTTTGTACTACAATTGTTGAAAACGGTTTAGACATATCCAATGTGAATACTCTAATTGTAGATGAAGCAGATAAGCTAGGACTTTCACAATTATACCAGATAAGAGGAAGAGTTGGCAGAACAAATAGGATAGCCTATGCCTATTTCACGTATAGGAAGAATAAAATCCTGAACCAGCAGGCGGAAAAGAGGCTGGCAACTATTAGAGAGTTTACAGAGTTTGGTTCAGGGTTTAAAATTGCAAAAAGAGACCTAGAAATCAGGGGAGCTGGTAATATTCTTGGTCCTGAGCAGCATGGACATATGCTTGCAATAGGTTTTGATCTATACTGCCGATTATTAGAGGATGCTGTCAGGCAGTTAAAGGGTGAGAGACAGAAGGAAAAGGATAAAGAGGCTTTAGAAATTGAAGTTAACGTTTCAGCATATGTTTCCAATAAATATGTACCAGATAGCAGTCAGATAATGGATGTATATCAGGAACTGGGCAGCTGTGAAACCATTGAAGAGGTGCAAAGCATTGAGGAGAGCTTGATTGACAGATATGGGGAAATGCCTGAAGAAAGCAGGAATCTAATAATCCTTACAAGAATCAGGGTCATGGCCAAGCAATTAATGGTAACCAAAATTAAACATGTGGGAGACGAGATAGAAATATGTTTTGCACCAGCATTTAGTGTCAAAGGTGAAAAACTTCTTGAACTTGCAAGGGGTATGGATAGAAGGGTATCCTTCTCTGGTGCCAGGGGCCTGGTAATTAAATTAAGAACCAATAAATTAAATCAAAAAGAAATTCTGGACCTTCTGGAAAATATTTTTCTCAAGCTGGCTGCTCTTGAAGGAAAGCATTAGTACTGTTATAATGGCACAAGACTGTATTTTATATTTAGAGAGGGTGGCTGAACGTGAAACCTAATAAACTTAAAATGTTAGCAATATTGTTGATTATTGCAGCAGCAACTTTTATATTTACCGCATGTGGGAAAAAAGCTGAGGTAGTAGCCATTGTTAATGGAGAGGAAATAAAATCCGCTATGCTAGAGGAGAGGCTAGTAAAATATGTTAAAACCATGGAGGCCCAGGGGTATTCATTTGAAGGGGAAGAAGGGGAAAAACAGAGAAATGAGTTTCGCAAATACCTTCTTAGTGAAATGATTGAACATGCTTTGATTAAGCAGGCAGCAAAAGCTGAGGGCATAACCCTGGAACCAGGCATGGTGGATGATGAAATTAAGGCAATCAAGGAATCAATGGGTGAGGAAAACTTTAAAAAGGCTTTAGAGGAAAGCTTTCTTACTGAAAAGGATGTAAAAGAAATGGTGGAACAGCAACTGATTATGGAAAAACTGTTTAATCATGTAACCAGGGATGTTACTGCTGAAGAAGGGGCTCTTAGAGAGTTCTACGAAGAAAACAAGCAGTATCTAATATCAATGAAGGTTAGTCACATCCTAATAGAGGCTAGAGAGGAAACAGCAACTGCTGAGGAAAAACAAGCAGCAAAAGAAAAGGCTCAAGGATTAATTGCCAGGCTTAATGCTGGGGAAGACTTTGCCGAGCTTGCAAGACAGTACAGCGATGATCCTGGTACAGCTAAAGATGGAGGAAAGATGGAATATTATTTCACAGAAAATGATGTTAATCTTGACCCCAAGTTTACCAGGGGGTCTTACGAGCTTTCTGTTGGTAATTACAGCCAGGAGCCTGTAGAATCAAGCTTCGGCTACCATATAATTCTGGCAGAGGATAAAAAAGAGACCTTTGAACAGCTAAGGGAAGAAATTGAAGGATATATACTCCATGACGAAAAGAATGCAGTGTTCAATGAGTACTTTGCAAAGGTTTATGAAGAAGCTGAAATAGTCAATTACCTGATAGAAAAGGAAATGGAAAACAATAAACAACAGTAAATAACAGTAAATAACAACAAACAAGACACAGGGACGTTTCCCTTGTCTTGTTTTTGTTTTATTGCATAGATTTTTCTTTAGAGGGCAATATAAGAAAAACAAAAATTCTCTGGCAAAGGAATACATATAATATCAAAAAGGAGTGATTGTCACAATTTCCATTACAATTGTTTAAACAACTTTTTTAAGTAATGGAAAAAAAAGAATAAATGATTGTTTATTGCTATATACTATCAATATAAAGCGCCCTACAGGCTTTAACCTTGATGAAAAGGAGGGAGAAAGAGTTAATGAAAGCTACAGGAATTGTTAGGCGAATAGATGACCTTGGTCGTGTTGTAATACCCAAGGAGATACGTAGAACCTTAAGAATCCGCGAAGGGGATCCCTTGGAAATATTCGTTGATCGTGAAGGCGAAGTTATTTTGAAAAAGTATTCTCCCATAGGAGAGTTAGGAGATTTCGCTAAGGAATATGCCGATTCACTCTATGAATCAATAGGTCATATAGCTTGTATTGCTGATAGAGATCATATAATAGCTGTTTCAGGTGCTCCTAAAAAAGAGTTTCTTAACAAACCTATTGGAGCAGCAGTAGAAAAGGTAATGGATGAGAGAAAATCTGTACTCATTAATGATCCTGGAAAGCATAATCTATGTAAGGAATGTGCTATAATTGAAGATGAGGAAGACTGCAAGTTTACTTCTGAAGTGATTGCCCCTATTATTGCTGAAGGAGACCCCATTGGTGCAGTAATTTTATGCTCAAAGGAACCCGGACATAAGATGGGGGAGATGGAATTGAAGCTTGCAGAAACAGCTGCAGGATTTTTAGCAAAACAAATGGAACAGTAACGCATAAAAACTTAGAATCATAAATATATGACTAAATAGAATTAGTGGCTTTGGCCACTTTTTTATTTCTATTATGCAAAGGTCCGTTATAAGATATTAAAAAGGGGAAAAGGCGGTAAGCATATGACGGGCCAAAATTTTTTAAAGGGTGCTTTTATCCTATCTCTTGCAGGGGTTACTGTAAAATTGATGGGTGCATTATATAGAATACCCCTGGCAAGATTAATTGGCGGGGAAGGCATGGGGCTTTACCAGATGGCCTACCCGGTATACACAATGATTCTTGCTTTGTCCACAGCAGGCATACCTGTTGCCATATCAATTCTAGTGGCAGAGAAAAATGCCAGGGAAGATTATCAAGGAGGCAAACGGGTATTTTGGGTTTCCCTTATGCTTCTTACTGTAATCGGTGCCATGTTTTCAGTTCTGCTCTATTTTAATTCATACTGGCTTGCCGGAAATGTATTGTATGATGAAAGGGCCTTTTATGCCATTATAGCCATATCTCCTGCCATTTTTATAACTGCCATAACTTCTGCTTTCAGGGGATATTTTCAAGGAAATCAAACCATGCTTCCTACAGCTTTATCCCAGGTTTTTGAACAATTAATCAGGGTTGCTACTGTACTGACTCTGGCTTACCTCTTGCTCCCCTATGGTATTGAGTTTGCAGCAGCTGGGGCTACCTTTGGAGCTGTAACGGGCAGTAT
Organism: Clostridia bacterium; assembly: GCA_018333845.1. GTDB lineage: Bacteria > Bacillota > DSM-16504 > Desulfitibacterales > Desulfitibacteraceae > Desulfitibacter. Next base: position 11,507 of record JAGXSK010000247.1, read on the forward strand.
TGGAGCAGCCCTGGTCCTGATATTGTTTTATATAATATACAGGGGGAAATATGGAGTTAAGCCATCATATAGATCCCTGGGAAAAGAACCAATAATCTCTATTATGCTGAGAATTGGATTTATAGCAGTACCCCTTTCTCTGGGTGGCCTGGTAATGCCTGTAATGCAGTTAATAGATGCAACTATTGTTCCCTTAAGGCTGCAGGTGGCCGGATATTCTATAGCCAGGGCAACAGAGCTATTCGGACAGTTTTCCGGCATGGCTAATACATTAATTAATCTGCCGACAATAATTACTATTTCCCTGGCTGTGAGTCTTGTACCTGCAGTATCTGAGGCCCTGGCAAACAAAAACATCCGGCAGGCCAGGGCAAGAATAGGCGTTGCCATATGGATAACCTGTTTGCTGTGTCTACCGGCAGCTGTAGGTTTATGGTTGTTGGCAACACCCATTGCAATTCTTTTATATGACATTGCAGAGGTAGGAAGCAGCATAGCAGTGCTGGCACCAGCTGCACTGCTCCTTGGTTTATATCAGACTTCAAGTGGTGCCCTGCAGGGTACTGGAAAGACCTATTTGCCTGTTAAAAACCTTTTAATTGGGATTATGATCAAGGCCATCTTTAATTATATACTTGTTGCCATGCCTGGATTTGGGATAAAGGGTGCAGGATATGCCACGGCAATGGGTTTTACAGTTGCAGTTATCTTAAATTATCGAGATTTGCAAAAAAACATCGGTTTTACTGTTGCGTGGTATCAAACCCTTGTTGTACCATTGATTGGGGTAATAATAATGAGCTTTGCAGTATTATGGTCCTATGGTCTAATATTTAATTTGGCAGGAAATAGTTTAGCAGTTTTAACGTCCATTTTAATAGGGGGAATAGTTTATGGTCTGGTTATACTATTTTTTGGAGGAGTTAAGGCATCAGAGCTAGAAATAATACCAGGTTTTGGACTGAAGTTAACTAGAATACTTTTAAGGCTTAAAATTGTGAGGCGATGAGATGAAATGAAAATAACTGTTTTAGGATTAGGCTCTGGCAATATTGATTCACTTCCTGTGAAAAATTTAAGAATACTTGAGAATGGAGCACCCATTTTCTTGAGAACAGGAAAGCACCCAGTTGTTGAGGATTTACTACTTATGGGAATAGAATATAAGTCCTTTGATAGTATTTATGAAAAGCATGGTGTCTTTGAAGATGTATACACTGAGATAGTGGATATATTAATCTCAGAAGTTAAAAGGAGCAAAAATGAAATAATATACGGCGTTCCAGGTCATCCCATGGTAGCTGAGGAAACAGTTGCACTCCTTATTAAAAACGCCGGGGATATTAAAGTGGATATAATACCGGCCCCTAGTGGTTTAGAGGCTGTCTATGGCGCACTGAAAATAGACCCGTGCGGTGGTCTAATTATCCTGGATGCCTTGAACTTTGAGGAAAGCAATATAAATCAGGAGCTTCCAATCCTTTTTACTCAAGTTTACAGCAAAATGGTGGCCTCAGAGCTAAAACTCACATTGATGGAACACTATCCAGATGAGCACCATATAAAGGTTGTGAAGGCTGCAGGCATACCATCACAAGAGGTTATTATATCTATTCCCTTATATCAATTAGATAGAATTGACTGGATTGATCACCTGACAAGTATTTATGTACCAGCCATGGTGAAACAAGTACCCGGCAGAAGGAAACATAATGAAACAGCTGACTGTAAATATTGCCTTGGTGACCTTGTTGAAGTTATGGACAGGCTAAGGGGCCCTGATGGATGTCCGTGGGATAAGGAACAAACCCACAGTTCCTTGAAAAAGTATTTGATTGAAGAGGCCTACGAGGTTTTAGATGCAATTGATGACAAAAACGTGAATAAATTGTGCGAAGAATTGGGAGACTTACTACTACAGATAGTATTTCATGCTCAAATAGCCTCAGAGCAGGGTTCTTTCCACATTAATGATATAATTGTGGGAATAACTGAAAAGCTCATTAGAAGACATCCCCATGTGTTTGGAGGTTTGCAGGTTGATTCTGCCGGTGAAGTAGTAACAAACTGGGAGAATATAAAGGAAAAGGAAAAAGAGAAAGACTCAGTCCTTGAAGATATACCAAGAACTCTGCCTGCTTTAATGAGAGCTGAAAAAATCCAAAAAAAAGCGGCAAGGGTTGGCTTTGATTGGCCCAGCATTGAGGGACCCTGGCTTAAAGTTAAAGAAGAACTAGGTGAGCTTGAAGAGGTTATTAAGCTTAACCAAGGTGCAAAAGTAAAGGAAGAATTGGGGGATCTGTTTTTTGCAATAATAAATGTCTGCAGATTCTTGGATGTTGATTGTGAAGAGGCGCTGCAGAGTACCAATGCAAAATTTATAAGACGATTTTCTTACATGGAAAGTCAGGTGAAGGAAAAAAAATTGAACTGGAATGATTTAAACCTTGAATATATGGATATGCTTTGGGAAGAAGCAAAAAAAGTTGATTAAATTTGACATTTTTTCAGGAAAATTAATTTTAAAAGCAGGATATCTTTGGTATTTCTCGAAATAGCTTAAAAGACTCTTATACATATATAAACTAGGAGGGATTTAGTTTGAATAAAATGGAATTAGTTGCAAAGGTAGCAGAAGCTGCAGAGGTGACAAAAAAGGATGCAGAAAAGGCGGTAAGTGCCACTTTTGCAGCAATCGAAGAGGCGTTAGCTGCTGGGGATAAGGTTCAATTGGTAGG
>JAGXSK010000248.1 GCA_018333845.1 Clostridia bacterium
TGGTGCTGCCCTTTTCTACAATCTCTTCTCCATTATATATTTTGAGCTTTGTAAGGGGGTCCACCTTTGCCGAAGGAGCAAGTCTTGTTAATATGGCAAACATGGAAGCGGCTTCAATGGTATGGGGTGCAATGTGGGCACTAAATCTGCTTTTTTTAATAATCTTTTTGTAAATCTTAATTTCTTCAGCAAGCTCAAGGCAATAGGGAACCTCTATTTTCACAATCCTATCCAATATTGCTTCATTGGTATGATCTGCCTTAAATTTATTCCACTCTGCCTCATTAGAGTGGGCTAGAATTATGCCATCAAAGTAAATCATGGATCCCTTTCCTGGAGATGGAATGTTCTTTTCCTGGGTAGCTGTAATCATTGCATGCAAATATTCAATCTCATTTTTAAAGACTTCAATAAATTCAACAATTCCCCTATTCCCTACATTAAAAGCACCATTCAGGGACATGACCCTGGGATCGTCCTCTGGGTATAAATCCAGCTTTGAAATATCCACAGATCCAATAAGCACCGAAGTATCCTGATTATTGGGGTCAACCGGCGGCACTACCCCAATGCCTTTACGGCCGCGTATGCTGAATTCCACTGTCTCCACAGGAAATCTTTCAAATTCCCCGTTATAGTCAGCTATTAATCTATACCTGCATACAGGACATAAATCTCCTTCAATTCTTAAACCTAAAAACTCTTCAAACTTTTCTCTTAAATGTCTCGGAAGAAGGTGGAGCGGTTCTTCTCTCATGGGACAGCCCTTTATTGCATATATAGGCTCACTCATTTCCAGAGCTTTTTTAAAGGCTTCCATCAAGGATGATTTTCCAGCACCTACAGGACCTACAAGATACAGAACCTGGCGAGATTCCTCTCCTTCCATGGCAGCTGAATGAAAATACTTGACTATTTCCATGAGAGTTTTATCTATCCCAAAAAAATCAGCTTTGAATATATTGTATCTTTTAATAACCGTATTTCCATAAATTCTTCTTAACCTTGGGTTTTCATTGGTGTTAATTACCTCTAGACCCCTGCTCATGATAATGTCATACATTCTTTTATGGGCTAGCTTACATATAGATGGATCCTCTTTTAATATTTCAAGATAGTCCAAAAAAGTACCTTGAAATTTATCCTTTTTTCTTTCTTCCCTGCTCTTCTTAATTATCTCTGAAAATTCTACCATACTTTTTTCAGCCTCCCCTTTTTAGTTAAATCTTATTAGAGGTTACCCTGACCCAGGCAATTAATAATTGTGGGATTAATAATATGTATGTAAGAATTTAAATTTTAAATCTCCCATATTTTAGAAAATAAAAGTTCACATGGCTTTTATAAGCCTGTGAACCTTATAATTATTAGCTAATGATAATTATGTCTTGCCCAGGACTTGCTTTTTTTAGTACCCATAAGCAGTAGTGGCAGAAGAAGTGATTTCATGGTAAAGTTATGGAAGAATATGTGCAAACTAATTTAAGAAGGTGACATCCCTTTGAAACCTTTGAAAGCCAATACTGAGATGGATATAAACAAAATATTAAAGACAGCCAAGCTCATTTCCCAAATCATGCTGGAAAATGGTGCTGAAACCTACCGGGTTGAGGATACAATTATGCGCATCTGTCAGAGCTTCAGTTTCACAGAGGTTGAAGCCATTGTAATACCCACAGGTGTATTTATCTCCGTATCCTTAGATGGTGTTTCTAACAACCATACAGTAATTAAGAGGGTTAAAAAACGCACTGTAGATCTAGCAAAGGTAAACTCTGCCAATACCATTTCTCGGCAGATTACGTCCGGCGCCATAAACTTAGATCAAGCAATATTACAGTTAGAGAACATGCTGGCCGCTTCACCTGAAAAAAGGTTATTTCCCACATTGGCCGCAGGTTTGTCCGCTGGCTTTTTTACCCTGCTTTTTGGTGGCGGTCTATTTGATTTTTCCATCGCATCATTTAGCGGCGCAATAGTTCAGCTTGCAGCTTTCTTTTTAAAAAGGGAAGACATGTTTCATTTTATTATTAGTTTAACTGGAGGCATTATTACTGCCTTTATTGCTATAGCAGCTACACAAATCTTCTCCACGGGGAATCTCGAACTTATCATCAGTGGTGGAATAATGCCCCTGTTACCTGGACTGGCAATGACTAATGCTATCCGGGATTCCATGAGAGGTGATCTGGTTTCAGGGGTTGCCCGGGGTACTGAGGCTTTAATTGTGGCCGTTGCCCTGGCAGTAGGTGTAATGATCGTACTAAAAGCATGGTTACTAATGGGAGGAGGCTTTAATCTGTAATGGTCCAACAAGTTTTCTATGCATTTATGGCTGCCTTGTTTTTTTCCTTCTTGTTTAATGTGCCCAGGCGCTCAGTTCTTGTTACAGCAAGCATAGCAGGTATTGGATACCTGGTTTTTATGCTCTCCAATACCATAATAGAGGCAGACCTTACAGGATATTTTCTTGGTACCTTTGTAATGGCAGCCTTAAGTGAAATAGCAGCAAGGGTAATGAAAATGGCCACTACCACTTTTATAACCATTGCAGTAATTCCTCTAGTTCCAGGTTTAGGGCTTTATAAAACAATGCAGTTTGTTGTGCAAAACGATTATACTGCTGCTGTACAAACTGGAACCCATGCCATGCTAGCTGCGGGTGCTATAGCCATGGCTATAGCTGTAAATACCCTTATAATGAAATTTATACTGCATTTGGTCAATAAAAAGAAACCTGATGATATATCGTAAAAAATACATTCTTTAGTTAAATTAACCAAAGAATGTATTAATAAAATGTCTTATAACATCTGCTCCGCCAATTACAGTACCAAGAGTACTGCCTAGATTAGCAAAGATAACTACTAAAAGAATATGGGTTACCTTATTGCACCAAAAGCCCTTTATAGAGTGTACGTCCTCAGATAAACTCTCAAAATCTTTAACACTTGGTTTCCTTACCAGGGCTTCAGTTAGACCAGCAAACCAGCCTGCCGCCAGGAGGGGGCTAAGAGAACTAATGGGTGCAACTACAAAAGCGGTTAGAATGGAAAGGGGATGCCCAAAAACAAGGAGAGTGCCCAAAGCAGCTAATGAACCATTCCAAAGAACCCAGCTAATCATTTGATCAACCCCTGCGGACCTGTCAACAGTAAAGGTGGAAACAATTATGGCAATTATTATAACAGGTATGCTCCATGCTATCACCTTCGTTACTTTGGAAGGGGGCGGAACCTTAGAAAGGTCCTCTAAATCATTATCTTTATACAATTCATTTTTAATACCTGGGACGTGGCCAGCTCCTAAAACTGCAACAATTTTGTTTCCTGGTGCATCCTTTATTTTCTGTGCTAGATACTTGTCCCTTTCGTCAATGATAATGGACTTGAATTCTGGATAGGACTTGGATAATTCATCTAATGCAGAGGTTAGCATGTCCTGGCTCTTCATTTTCTCTAATTCTTCTTCACTAATTTCTTCATTAACAAACATGCTCATCATAAGCTGAAAGAAAAGCTTCATCTTTCCTATGAAACCTAGTCTTCTCCAAAGGCGCCGCATGGTAGTATGGAGATCCCGGTCAGCCAGGCAAAGGGTGGCTCCAACCTCCTGGGCAGATTTAATCCCCTGAATCATCTCCTGTCCTGGTTGGATACCAAACTGCCTTGCTAATCTCTTCTGATATGATGACAGTATCAAGTTAATCAACAGTATCAAGGCCTTTCCTTCCTTAATAATCTTGACTATATCTGTATTTTTCCATCTATCGGCATCTGTAATGCCCTGATATCTAGCCTGACAAAGTTCCACGCAAACTGTATCAGGCTGCTCCTGCTGTATTATTTCTTTAACCTCTTCGGCACTTTTCTTTGAAACATGGGCTGTGCCTATAAGAATTATTTCTTTATCGTCCATTTCCAGACGAGTAATATTGCTGCTTGTCAATTTGATCACTTCCTATGCCTTGTCTGTTTCTTTAAAAACAACATTATAATACCACATCTTAGATTTTTTGTATGCAGTCTTTAACCCAATTTCATTAAAAGTGACAGGATTTTACTGTTCTTGGAAATGGCACAATATCTCTATTCTAAATATCCAGTTTATCCTCAGTTAAGAGGGCTTCCTGTTCTAAACGCATCTTTTTTCTTATCATTATTTTAATAACTGGCCAGAATGTTTTATAGTTCTCATTTTTCATTAGTATCTCCAACTGTTTTATATATCTATTGTCTATTTCATCACAGTAATCTTTATATTTTAGCAAGGTATCCTCGTCCATGAAAAGAGGTTCTAATGTGGGTATTACCTTTCTTAATATATTGAATATCTTGAACCCTCCCAGATCAATATCTCCCCAGTGATAAAAGGAAATAGATGGATCCATATTATACAGCACTTCTAAAAACCGTCTTTTTTTTGGACCTGGGAATCCGCCAACATATATCAAAAGCTTAGAATTTCTTGAAGCTTGAGCATCCCCTTGATTTACCAGGTAGTGAAAATTTGTTTTGTTCTCCACGGTGATTACCTTTGAAACATTGGTCACCGAAATGTTTATGTCCTGCAAATACTTGGCATCAATAACACCACCAAAGGGAATCTTTGAGTAATCAATTATGGTATCACCATATTGCAAGCTTATTGGACCCCATACCAGTATTTCCTCTGAATTCTTCTCAATACCTAATTCTGTAATTATCTCTTCCTCAGTGAAGTCAGGATTTTTAATTAAATATTGATTTGCTATCTTTGCCAGGAGCCTCTTTACTTCCTTTTGAAAAGCTTTACTATGACCAAGATATTTAATACTAAATATCCTCTCCAAAATAACTGCATCATTTTTATCTTCCAGGCCTTTAAAGGCTTTAAACAAGAAATCCCTTTGTACTTTTTCCAGTGGGAACAGCAAGGGAAAGTTCTTTTTCTCTTTTAACTCCTCAAGGCAGTCCATTATGAAATCCCTAAGCCACCTGAGCTTGATATCAGACAGCATGTCTTCTAATTCCAATACCGCCTCCCTTACCTGATCTCTTTTGGGAATTCTTTCAATTGCTTTATAAGCTAGCTCTATCTTTTCAAGGTTAAGCCACACACAATCTAACAGGTTGCCCTTTTCATAAGGCAGCCACTTGTAAAATACAATACCCTGGCTGGATAATTGGTCAACTATTTGATGAATGGCTTTCTTCAGATGAGGCTGCTCACCATCATAGTACCAGGGAAGGTTTTTTTGGCTAATGCTAAAGGTTATCTTTCTATTTATTTTTGCTTTCCCCTGGTAATGAAGGCTGTTCTCATATTTATCCAACAATGAATTTAAGATATGCGCTTTAAAATCCATTTCAGGCCCCCATCTCTCTAATTTCTTTGGGGTCAAAAGCTTTTATAATAGTTTCACTTTTTATCCTTGTGACACACAGATTCCTGTCAACCAAAGGGGCTATATCCCCAATTTTTTCTGTTGGAGCAGAAAGGATTACCTGGAGACCGAGTTTGCGTATTAGATATATACTTTCTTTAATACGCTGGTGATCCATTTTGCTGTAAGCTTCATCAAAGACAATTATTCTTACTGTATTGTCCTGATTCTTGTTTTTTATCCTGTATAACTGAACAAAAGAAGCTAAAACAGAAATATAAAAGGGTGTTTGGGTTTCCCCGCCCGACTTTTTAGCCATTACTCTAGACAGCCTGGATTCCATACCCCTGTCATCAGTTACCACCAAATCAAAGTCCAGGTATGTTCTATAATCGGTAAATTTGTCCAGGTTTTTGTTGAGCTCCTCCCTCCTGTCTGCACTTACCAGGCCTTCATCAACGTCAATAATCTGACGGAAAAGCTCCTCAACAACATCCTGGTATTTACTCTGAAAAGCGCTGGAAAAAAGGGTAAGACCTTCTAAAAGCATATCATCGGTAATCATATCATAATATTTTCTGTACTGGGCACTGGGTATAACCTTAAATCTATATTTATCCCTACCAAAAGGCACATCCTTCAGGGCTTTATTTAAATCATCAATTTGTTCCTGTGCATCATCAATATTTTTCTTTAGCTTGCTGATAAAATCTTCTTTAAACTGCTGTTGGGCCTTTTCTTTAGCATCCCTTATTTTTTCTTCATAATCTACAAGCATGGTTTCTTCCAGGGTTTTCAACTCTTGACTATATGCATTATTGTTTGGGGAGTTTATGTCGAAACCCCCGTTATGATCACGATTGTAAACTGCTCTTTTATTAAGCAGGGCATTCCATTTATTATCAATACGGCTCTGGGTCCCCTTAACTGCTGTAGTAAAATTATTGATTATATTTGCCGGATCCTTACCCTGTTTTAATTCCTGCTGGAACCTGGGTTCGCCAATTCCAGCAATCCAGGATGCTTCATATTTGTTTTTAATGAAATCCTGTTTAGCCCTTAAATTGAACTCTAGATTGGGAATGCTTTTTTCCTTTTCTTCCTTTTCATTTGAATATTTTCCCTGGGAGTTCTCCAGTTGTCGTATCTGCTTATTTACAATAGCAATATTTTGCTCTACTTTTGCTAATTCTTCCTCCAGTTTAAACAGATGGCTTAAGTCTAGTGAACCCAGCATTTTCGTGGCTTCTTCCCAGTCTTTCTTTACTCCAGGCAGCCTTTCAATGGTTTCCTTGCCTTGCAGCATGCTCCTTATGTTTTCATCATTTATATTGCTTGTGTTTCTCATTTGAGCTAATTTGTGGACCAGCTGCTCTAAACTAGTACTTGTCTTTGAAACCTCTTTAAACCGTTCTTCTTTTATTCTTAGCTGCTCAGCAATGGCCCTTTGTCCAATATATGGCGTTTCATAGCGTGCAGGGTTTATCTGACGTGCCACGTAATTGTGGTAAAGCATGCAGCTTGGTGTAATTGCCGTCTTATAATCACGTAGGTTTTCTACCTTATCACATTTTATGACATGGCCAAGAAGGTAATTTGCATAAGCCCTGGCATGGGGATTGGGAGTTTCTATTTCCTCAGCCAGACTATCAACTTTAATCCTGGGGTTTCTGTCCATGATTTTTTCAATATCAACAAGTCCCACATCATATATTTTATGGGTAAGCTTAAATTCATCATAGATTTTCAATGCTTCAACAAAATATTGGGGTTCAACAATTAGATAAAATTTCTGGGTATTCAAGTACCCCTCTATAGCATTTCTCCATTTGTCAGATTTAATCTCTAGCAAATCTGCAAAGATCTGTGGTCCAATGGCTTTGCCGTATTTTTCAGTAAGCCTTTGGGATATTAGGCTTTTTAGTTCCACAACTGCAGGCGGAAATGCCTTTATGCCCTGTTTGAGGTTCTTTATCTCATCACCAAGCCTTGTAATTTCCTGTTGTAAATCATCTAGTTCCCTTTTCTTAACAGCATGATAATCATTTATTTTATTGAGATATTCCTGCAGGCTTTCTTTTAAAGCGGATAAGGCATCCCTGGTAATTAAATTAAAACTGCCCCCTGCTATATTTAACAGATTTTTTAACTCTTCCTCAATGGAAGGCATGTCCTTTAAATTGTCCTGGCACCAACTATCTATCTCTTTCCATGTATAATAAATGCTCTTAACAATTTGAGCAAGACTGGTTTTGCTCTGTTCTATTTCCTTGATTTCTTTTTCCAGGGCTTTTATCCTGTCTTCCAATTCCTTTTTTTCACTATATTCCTTTGATTTGATTTTTCGTTCAACTAATTGGTCTCTTTTATGATTTAAAGAAGCAATTTCAAGTTCCTTACTATCCAATTGGTCCCTGGCAGCTGCAATTTTTTCTTTTAAAGCCTTGATGCTTTCAAGAGAAACATTAATTTCCTCCTGGAGCTGTCCTTCCATGGCACGTTCAACCAGATAAGTTTGAATCTTTAATCTCTGCAGCTCTTCATTATAAGAATCATACTGGGTTCTAATATCTTTCAATATTTCAATCTTCTTCTTCACTATTTCCAGGTCATGTTCAAGCTGCTTGTAATAACGTATATTTTCCTGCATGTCAGTTATATCAATTTTATTTTCCACATCACATACAAACTCACTTATAAAACCTTTTATATCCATAATGGGTGAAAAGGGCACAGCCTTTTTTAACAGCCGGAAAAACTTTTTGTTTATTTGTCCAAGTTTGCCCAGGGCAACCTCTTGATACCTGTTATTGCTTTCAAAAAATTCGTATTGACCCCTAGGATAGGTATTAAATAGCAAGGCTTTAAGGGCTTTGCGGTTAAGCTCGGTACCCTGGTCAATAAAATGGCTGTCAGGTAGCTTGTCATTTAAGTAAAAGAATTGATGATCATGACTTCCATCACCATAAGAGTCAAAAACAATTCCTAAACAGAAGTATTTGTTGATCTTCTGGTCATGGAACTCCAGAACCAGATAACTGGAAAAGTCATCATTTCGCAAATATACTGTGTTGGTATCCTCATCCTCCGCGACCTCTCCCCTTAGATAACCTTTTAGAGATCGTTGAGATTTATCATTGGCTGCCTTGTTAAAATAATAGCCGCTGGTGTCACCAAGTAATACCAGCTGCAAGGCATCAATTATTGTAGATTTTCCAGCTCCATTTTTCCCTGTTAAAAAATTTATATTAGAAAATTCTATAACTTGATATTTAATATAGTGCCAGTTAATCATCAACATCCTGGTCATTAGCTTCAACATCTTCACCTTCCTTCGTTAAACCATCATATAAACTGCTTATTTTCTCATTGGTTACTAACAAGCTGATGCTGGGATAAATTAACAACCTGGTATCAGCTTTAGTCCAATCACCGTCAATCTTTTCGATAATATTGAACCGTTTTAACGTACCCAAACCTTCTCTTAAGACACTATCAGGAGGCTTCTTTTCTATAAGTCCAAGGTGAAACATTTTTTCCACCAGTTCCCCTACAGTAGTGGTACATTGTTTGGATAATGAACCCTTTTCCTGGCTTTCCTCGTAGATGAGTCTTAAAATATATAAAAAATAGGTAGTGTACTTATCTAATCTATATCGGTTGGTTCCAAACCTGTTATATGCAGCCATGACACCCCTGTAGGCATCATTTTGCACATGCCAGCCGGCAATTTTTAAATACTCCTCAACAAGGGAGTAGTTTCTTTCGATAAATCGAAAGTCTCTATTGATTGCCATGTTTTTTTCCTTGCTGTCATATTCATCTCTTAAAATAAATGTTTTATTTAATAGAAGGTTGATAACCCTGGTAAACTCCTCTTTGTCTTTTTCACTCAGCTTCTCCCACTGTTCAGACCACATCAGGAAATCTCCTCCTTCCTGGCAATTAAAAGGTTAGGTATACGGTAACCGTTTATAACCAGATAGTCATCTTTAAAATCTATTAAAAAGGGGATATCTTCTTCATCATTTTTGATACAAGCTAAAATAAGCTTGATAAAATCATCATCCGTTCCAAGCTGCAAATCCCTGGCCCTGAGTATACCCTGTTGGGCCAATTGTTCCATAATATAATCAACCACCTTATGATGGGAATATACCTTCTCTAACCTCTTTTTGAACTCATCCATTTCTGCCTGCAATTCTTCTTTATTTATAATGCTTTGTAAATTGTCCTTGCGAGGAATGTGATCCCTTCTCTTTTGAGGCTCTGTATACATTGAATCCTCATCTATATATCCCTGTTGGAATATGGGTAAATCCATATTTAACCCAGATATCTTGCCGTCTCCTTCTGAGTTCCTGATATCAGGTAGATTTTTAAGTATTTCCACCAGCTTGCCCTTAAAATCCCTGTCAGTGTTAATAAAATACTGCATCCTCTCCACAGATGCCCTGGTGTATCTTGTATTTTTCTTGTCTATGGATTTTAACAGCTGATCTATGCCTTCATAAGTATCAATTATTTCTCCCATCATGACAATTACCTTTTGACGGCAAACATCTACATCCAGGTCATAGCCCCTCCTATGGGCAGTCCTGGCCATGCTTTCAATGAGTTGTGGTTCTGTAAGCCAGTTTTTTAATATCTTTAAAATCCTGTTTTTAAATCTAGGAACACTGTCAAAGGTCTTTAATGGATGGTAAATTTTATCGGAGATTTTCTGCCGAAAAACATCAAAGTGCTCAGCCAGGATCTCGCTCACTTCTACCTGTTCTTGAAGCCTGTGGTGGTAAAATCTCAAGTTTGCCAGCAGTTCCCGCAAGGCGTTTTCTAGATTCTCAGTTAACTGATGGGCCTGGCGTAAGCCATCATACATATATTCTTCCCGTTCTAAATCAGCCGTCTTGAGAATAGAGTAGGCCGAGTATACAAAACCATTATATTCTGTGGTTTTGCCGTTAACTAAATCATGAAAAAGGTTGAGGAGTTTGCTGGCATATACCGGCACCACAAATTGTTCAGTAAAGCTTTGACTATCCTGTTCCCTTTCCAGCCAGCCAGTTTCTAAAAATTTTCTAATTAGAAAATGGGCCCTTCCAGATAAATTATCCTCCATGGACAGAACTCCATCCTCTGATTCTAAAGCCAGAATCTGATTTTCCAGGTTAGCAATCAGGCTGCTTACCAGATCTTCCTTGGATATTACAGGTGTGTGCTGGTAAGCATATCTAATCACAAACAATGCTTCTACATATATTTTTTTATTTGGCGAACTGAAAACTGTAAAGAAATTTTCCGGGTATATATCAAAAAACTGCATATTTACCTCACATATTCTTTTTTCTACTAGTTTAGACAAATGCATAGAAAAAACCTGCATAATTAGTCATAAAAACTAATTTTACAGGCTTTGCTAATTGTTAATGTTAATGGTCTTTTTAAATAAATTTGGCTGCTTGGGCACCTGCTGTGTTTGGCCTAGAAATTTGGCAGTTCAGGGATGCTCCTCATAATCTCGCTCATTGTAAAAGAAATACAGGTAATTTGCTCCGAATGAACTGGTTCGTTTTGCTTATATATCTCAAATAGCTCATACTGCCCATTAGTCAAGAGGTATTGTTCAAGGAGCTCATTATTGACATCTACAATCCAGTATTCTGGAATATGGTATTTTGCATAGGTGATTATTTTTTGCTGCCGATCGCGCTTGGCCGAAAAGGGTGAAAGAACTTCAACTATTAGGTCAGGTGGTCCTTCAATACCACGTTTGGTGATAATTGAAAGCCTATTGCGGTGGATCATTACTAGATCCGGCTGACGCACCTCTGTCTCCGATAGTATCAGGTCAATTGGAGCCGATAATACAATAAAATCCTGTGAACAATTCTGCATCATACGGTACTCGATTTGTTGGACGACAAACTGATGTATAGCATTTGGACTCGGTGTCATGGCCTCTAGCTGTCCATTGTTTAT
>JAGXSK010000249.1 GCA_018333845.1 Clostridia bacterium
GACTTTAACCTTGCACTTGCCGCAGGTGCCTTTTCCTCCACAGGAACCTTCTATATGCATTCCCGCATCTAATAAAGCTGAGTGAAGGGTTTTTTCCTCTGCTACTTGAATCTTCCTGTTTTCAGGAAGTAAAGTAATCTGGAATGATTTCAAAGTCAGTCCCTCCACCTTAATTTTAAATTTTATTCTTCGTACAAACCACTCCTATGAGCAGTTAGATATTTGCCACAGAATGGGTCTTGACCTAATAAAGCCATGGATGAGTATATGAAGCCCATCATCTTCTTATCAAGTGGATTAAGAATGTAAGCATCCATTCCCATGGTTATTGTTTGAATCATAAAAGTTTGATTTAATATTTTTCTGTTAGGCAACCCATAGGAAATATTGCTTAAACCACAAATTGCATGGACTTTTGGATAATTTTCTCTGATGTATCTAACAGTTTCAAGAACTTCCAAACCCGCCTTGTCACCTGTACTTACAGGTTTTACTAGAGGATCAAGATAAATGTCATCTTCTGCCACTCCATTGCTTGTAAGGTCTTTAATTAGTTTATCAACAATAACAATTCTGTCCTCTGCTGTTTCTGGCATACCAGAGTCATCCATACATAACGCTACTACTTTAGCATTATACTTTTGTACTAAAGGTAATATTATTTCAAATCTTTCTTTTTCTGCAGTTATTGAGTTAACCATAGGCTTTTTAGTTTTAGTTAATGCAAGGCCAACTTCTAGTGCCTTTGGATTTGGGCTGTCAATACACAAGGGAGCATCTACTGCTTCTTGAACTGTCTTCACAAGCCATTCCATAACCTCTGGCTCATTAAACACCTGGGTGCCGCAGTTCACGTCAATATAATTTGCACCGGCTTCAACTTGCTCTTTAGCAATTTTCTGGATATATGCTGCGTCTTTGCTTTCAACTGCAGGTTTAATATCCTTTCTGCTGGTATTAATTAATTCACCTACTATTAGCATTATATTACCTCCACACAATTCTTTTTATTAAAGAACCAACGGGAATTTCCCATTGGTCCCTTCTTTAAGCTTGCAACTTGTCGCAGAGTTCAGTTGCAGATGCTGCATCTGGAGCATATCCGTCAGCACCAATTTCATCTGCAAACTCTTGAGATACTGGAGCTCCACCAATTATGCACTTAACCTTATCTCTTAAACCTTCTTCTTTTAATACTTCAATGGTATCTTTCATAGCTAGCATGGTAGTTGTTAACAAAGCTGACATGGCTACAAAATGAGGATTGTGTTCTTTAACAGCTTCTACAAATTTTTCAGGAGGAACGTCTACTCCCAGGTTAACAACCTGATATCCAGCACTCTCCATCATCATACCAACCAGGTTTTTGCCAATGTCGTGCAGGTCACCTTTAACTGTTCCTATTACAACCTTGCCTTTAGTTGGAACATCAGCATCTGCTATTAATGGCTTAACAATGTCCATTCCACCGTGCATGGATCTAGCTGCCATTAAAACTTCAGGGACAAACATGTCTCCGGCCTTGAATCTTGTGCCAACAACAGTCATTCCTGCAACTAAACCCTGGTTAATAATTTCTAATGGATCTACACCCTGGTCAACTAAGCTTTTAGTAAGTTCCTTAACTTTTGCCTCATTACCGCTAATCACTGCATTTGATAGCTCTTCAAAGTTTGGCATTTACATCTTACCCCCTTAAAATATTGTTTCTATATGTTTTGCTTGGGCACATGTCTTTAGTATCTGTGGTGCCCAACTATAACTTTAATTATTCTTTGTAAAATTTGAATCTCCTCGGTAAAATCCTGTTTTCTCCTGCAGAATATGATACTTTTTTTTATTTTCTGTATTTTTAGTAAAAAATATTCTCTTCATAAATGCTAGACTATATCGCCAACATCATGAAAATCCATGTTGTTATTATTTAATACATCATCCTCATTATCCTTTTCCCGGAACTTAAAATTTTGACCATTGTCAGAATTTCCTGGAGCATTTGGTTTTCTTGAATTACCGTGGCCAGGAGTTTCTGGCTTATTGGGAGGCATTCCCTCCATGGCTTCAGTATTATCACTTTTATTTGGTTTATCCTCAGGTCCTTTATTGCCCTTAATTTCTTTTATCTCCCTTTTGTCCTTATTCTTTTCATCATCAAGGCCTTCTCCAAGAGCTTCCTCTTCTTTTTCCTCCAATTCCTCTAAAACAAGCTCTTCTTGCTTAATATTATCTTTATCTGGTGCTTCATCTTTATCTGGTGCTTTCTTATCATTCATTATCATAACCAGGTCTCGAACATTTATTTCTGATAATTCTTTTTGGGTATGGGCTACCACAATGCCTTTTGCTTCAATTTTCTTGATTATTATGTATTTTGCCGGGGATATTCTCTGCTCCTGGGCCATTTTGCGATCTTCCTTGGAAACAGCATGAACCAGCACGTCACTTGGAAGTTCATGCTTGTGCAGTTTTTCTGATACCCACTTCCTTACTTCTTCTTCATCTATGGATACCTTTGAATTATTAGCAGTAACGGTAGCCAGGATAACTTCTGTATGTCCCTTCTGCTCTTTGTTCAAAAACCTCTGATTGACAGCTTCATCCAAAATTATTTCTACAGCCTCTTTTACCTGCACTCCTTTTATTTTTAAACTGCCGACAAATTCTTTTCCTGCCTCATCTGTTGCCTTTACAGATACTACATTTAAATTTTTATCCAGTGCCAGCTCAATTCCTGAATTCACATCCAGGGTCATATAGGCTGCAATTGCTGGATTTGTGTTATTCATTACAGTCCAACTAAAAAATAATATTAAAATAATACCCGCAACCAATGGCAGGAAATTGGGCTTTCGGGAAAATTCAATTTCACTGCCAATGTCTGCCCCATGGGGCAAACTAACCTTTAAAAACTCACCCCTTTTTGTCATGACTACTGCTTTTCTGCCTTGAATGCTAGTAACTAGACCCTTGTCTTTTCTTCTCACGCTATGTCACCCCCTTCCAGTTCATCCTTTATGTATGCATATAGCAAATTAAACTCTTCTTTAAACCGTATCAAAACAGAAGTAGCTGCAATGTATTTGCGGCTGCGCTCTACAGTTTTTCTGCTGACATCTAATTCCTCTGTCAATCTTTTAATCGGCAGCATCTTATTCCGCCAGAAATATTCCCAAAGGTCATTATCATTAGCAAGGATAGCTGCTGCTTTAAGGCATAAGCTCCTTTTCCTTTGATGCTTTGGACAATGCTTAATTAAATCATCCCATGAAATATCAAACCTTTTAAGTACATCCCCAAATTGGATTATTTCTTGCTTTCTTATAGCTTCATCTGATTGGATTTGAAATATCTTTACCGCTTCTCGAATCTCTGCTGGACTATATGTATCTTCCTCAAAGCTATCACTGTTGATTTCCAAAGGAAGGTGCCTGTGTCTATTTTCCTTTCTCATATAATCTATTAGCTTATTCCTGATCACTACTGAGGCATAGCTTTTAAATGGGACATTTGTTTCGTGCTTGTAGCTATCCAGGGCCTGGTTAAAAGCTATTAAGCAAATACTCATTTCATCGTCATGATTATCAAGTCGTCTACCGCATACCTTGCTGCCTACTCTTTTTACAAATTCCATATTTTTAAGAAGCAGGGCTTCCCTTTCTACTTCGTTTCCATTTTGAGCCTTATATATTGCACAGTTATTATGAGAATTCATTTGTATAACACCCTCTATGTTTAAGATACCTATGATTTCTCCCTTCACTAGTTCATTACCTGCAAACTAACCTATGAAAGTTTTTCCTATCCATTATTTATACGTTAAAAATTCTATTTTTTGGCCAGAAATTCTTTCCTTATTTTTACATGCCTAAAATAGGTATTATTTTTTTTACCTGGGACAGAATAATTTCCAGATGGTGATACCATTAACTTTTAAAAATTTTAGGAGGTGAAACTTTGAATCAGAGTCAAATTCAAAGCAAAGTACAACAGTGTCAACAGGAACTAAATTCTATCAGCAGAATTGCACAGCAGATTCAGCAGTCAGAACAGCAAAATCAGCAGCAGCTGCAGCAGCTTTCACAAAAGGAAGGCACCATTGCTCAACAGCTGCAGCAGCTCCAGCAAATGGCCCAGCAGGCATCCCAGGATATTCAACAGGTTAGCTCAATGATTCAGCAATCTCCCATGGGCCAGACTACAATGGGAACAGGTGGGCAACAGTATACCATGGGTTATGGCCAATCTGGTCAGGCTTATTTTGATCCACAAAAATTCCAGCAGACTGTTCAGCGTTATGAAAGCCAGACTGGACAAGGCATGCAGGGTTATGGTACACAAGGATTTGGTACTCAAAGCTATGGTGGTTCTCAAGCCAGTTACGATCCACAGCAATTCCAGCAGACTGTGAACCAGTATGAAAGTGGCCAGGGCTTTGGCAGCTTTAGCTATGGCACACAGGGCTATGGAATGCAAGGACTAGGTTCTCAAGCCAGTTACAGTCCACAGCAATTCCAACAATCTGTGAGCCAGCTGCATAATGAGCAGACTTATGGAAGCCAGGGTTATGGTACACAAGGCTATGGAAATGCATCATATGACCCACAGCAGTTCCAGCAGTCTGTTTCCTATTACAGCCAAAAGCAAAAATAATTTTTAAAAGGAGACAGCAATCTGTCTCCTTTAACTATTTTTAATCATTATTTTTTGCTGTCCAAACTTGAAATCCTTCTTGGGTAAATAAAATGGCATCTGTTGAATCTGCATATTTATAGATTAAAAAGCTGGTAATTATATCCCTTGCAGATAGCATTAAGTTAATAGTTAAAAAAGTTATCACTCCTGCTGTTACAAGCCAGGACTTAGTTAAAGCCATTATTAACAGTGCTATTAATGTTAAATCTGTAAAGGGTGCCAGGGTTATACTAATAGCCTGCCATTTAACTACATAATTTGTGGCTACTGCTTTTATCCCTGATTTTTTTATTAAAATGCTATCTAACCCCAGGAGTTTTGACATAAGATGCCTGTAGTACTCGTGAAAAAATAGTCCAGCCCCAATACCTAAAGACCCTGAAATAAATAGTGCACTATAGGAATATATATGGGGAGACCCATCTGGCATCCATCTTTGAAACAGCCAGGGAGAAGCTAGACCAATGAGCATTAATAAAAAACTAAGAATTATTGATGCAGCTGTATTGACTATAGCTATTTCTTTCTTTAAATGCATAATTCACCCCTCCCTTTGCCCATGACAATAAGCAATAGTTACTACATTCTTTTTAAACTCATAATATGCAAGGCCCAGGCCAGGGAACAAAGTCCCTGGCTTGCCTATAGATAAATTTTCCCTACTCACAGCAAAACTCCTGCATATAATGGGCATGTTTTTCTATAATTTGATTTAACAGTATGGCCTTATATAATATGTCCAAAATAGTATCCTCCCTAATTTTATTGTTGCTTTGTCCTATTAGTATTTACTGATAATATGATTTTTTTGCCTTTTCACTTACCAATAATACCTGGCCTTTGGTAAAATATAAAGTAAATAAATGTTAAATGAGAAACAAAAAAATTGGAGGGAAATAAATGGTAAAAACTGTTGATATTAAAAATGTGGAATGGCTGCCCCACCCCAATGCTAAATGTGTAAAAACATACCTTAAACCTCTTTTAACAGCAGCTGATGATCTAAACCTAAGGACAGCTTTAATGAAAGTAGAGCCAGGCGGGATGATTCCACCTCATACCCATGAAACCCTTGAATTCTTTTATTTTCTGGAAGGCGAGGGAATAATGATCAAGGGAGACTTGGAGGAAAAAACAGCTCCCGGGCATGCAGTTAATATACCCCTTGGAGTTACACATGGCTTAAGAAATGAAACAAAACATGACTTGATATTTATCTCATGCTTTGCCCCAGGTGATAAAAAATAATTTTTAGAACATCTCTTTTTTATTAAAGAGATGTTTTTTATTAATTTTATTTTTTTGGGCATAATAACTCTTGTATAGAATGATTTTTATTTTAGGAGGTGAACCAATGTCACATATCTCAAATATGGAATTAGAAACCTTGAGACACTTTATTGGAGATCTCACAACAAGGGTAGCTAAATGCCAAACCTATGCACAACAATGTAATGACCCCCAGTTGAAAAACTTTTTTAATTCATCTGCTCAAACAGAAGCCCATGCTCTGCAAACTTTAAAACAATTTTTAAATTAGGAGGTGTTATTAAATGTTAACCGATAAGGACATGGCAATGGATGCATTAGAATCAAAAAAGGCGTTTATTAGTGAGCTTACTAAAGCAGCTATGGAGTGTTCAAATCCCTCACTAAAAAATACAATTATCCAAATGAGAAATCGCTGCGAGCAATCACAGCAGGAAATTGCTCAAATAGTTCAGAGTAAAGGCTGGTACATGCCTTCAGTACCCGCTGACCATTCGGATATCAGAAGGGTTCAGTCTTTCTTTAATCAACCCATGCAGCAAATGCCTTCACACCATATGGGAAGCCAGTGGCAACAACAGCAGCCATACGGCAGCCCAACCAGGTTTCAGTAGGCAAGTTTTTTAGATAATGCTAGAGGATAGTTTTAAATTAATACGAAAGGAGTGATTTCTTACATGCAAGGTCGTGTTGATAAATCAAACCCAATAGGAAGGGTTAAATGTGTAGTTAATACTTGTCAGTATTATGAAAATGGAGACCGCTGTGTAGCTTCAGCTATTGAAATTCAGGGCCTAAATGCTAGAAATACTGACAATACAGACTGTGCAACCTTTTCACCAAGGCATTAAAATATTAAAAGACTGTTTAGCTTTGTCTGCTAAACAGTCTTTTCCTCATAATACCCCATAATACCAACAGCTATCCTGCCCCCACCAAGGGCTTATTTATCACGAAAGTTATTCCTCAATTCCCCTCTTGCTGCATCCCAGACCCTTTAAGCCTCTTCACTGACTTTATCTGGAGACGGCAGGAGTTTAATTAATGCAACTCCTATAAGGGGCAAGACAATTAAAATATTAATTGCCATTATTAACCCAAAATTATCTGCAATTAAACCCAAAAGGGTTGTGCCAATTCCCCCGGTACCAATAGCAAAGCCCAGCACCAAACCAGAAGCCAGGCCAATATTTTCAGGCATCAGCTTTTGGGCATATACTGTGGTAACTGAAAAAGTGCAGATTATACTAGCACCTATAAGTCCGGTCCAGATAAATGTGAAAACGCCACTAGAATTAAAGAGAAAGTACATAAGGGGAACTGCTGAAATAAAGGAAAAGTAGAGAATAGCCTTTAACCCTAGCTTATCAGCTAGAGGCCCTCCCAGCAAAGTTCCTACTGCTCCAAGCATTAAAAAAATAGTTAAAAGGGAGCTGCCATAGGCTGTATCCATCTGCAGATAATCAATATAATACAATGGTATGTTCATCATCAATCCCATATGCACCCATGAACGGATGGTAACTATTAACATCAGTAAAATAATAGGCAGGGAAATTATAAATCTAGCCCCGGCAGCATTTTTCTTTCCATTGGCATGCATCTCTTTATTTTTGGTTACTTGTAAAGATATCTTGGGCAGCAGAACAAATAATACCCCACCCATTAATAACCCCAGGGGCAGAAAACCGCCGCTGCCCTGTAACCCGTATACACCCAAAAAAAAGGCAGCTATAATTGGGCCCAGTGCAAAACCAAAGTTACCTCCAAGTGAAAAGACAGACATTGCTGTTGCCTTTTTGCTTCCACTTAAATAAAAAACTGCTTTGGAGGCTTCAGGATGGTATGCCGCTACCCCCAATCCAGAAAAGGTAACAGCTGCAAGGAGCAGATAATAGTTTGGCACAAAACCAATTAATGCAACTCCAGTCATGGCCAGAATACACCCTGTCGGCAGCATCCACAGGCATTGGTAACGGTCACTTATAAATCCAAACAGGGGTTGTATAATTGAAGACGATATTGAACTAAAAAGAAGTATTAACCCAACAGCAAAGTAGTTGAGGTCAAATGCATCCTTTAAATAAGGAAGAAACAGGGGAATAGACCCCTGTGAAATATCTGTAACCATATGTCCCAAGCTTATAAAAAGAATCTTAAGAATATGCAACTTTTAGTCACCCACTTCAAATGTCATCAATACACAATCCATGTCTAAGCCTCTATTAAAATCATAACTCAATTAAGCCCAGGGTGTAAAGAAAAAAAGTAAACTATCTAATGTAAAGGCACATCTCAGACATAGCACATAATAACATAGGATATATGGGCATAAATTTGTACATATGGCGGATATTAACCCTTCAATGATAGTGTTATCTTATAAATAAGTAGTAAAGTAAATCTGACTTTAATCCAGCAGGAGTGAGATAACATATGAATATTCTAATTGTTGACAATGACTACAATAGCTGTGATATTATGGCAAACTTTTTTAAGGAGCTTGGTCATTATGCCCATGGATTGTATAACAGTCAGGAAGTTATAAAAAATATATTAGAAAACAATTATGATTTGGTACTAACAAATATTAGCATGCCATCATTTTCTGGGATTGACATATTAAAACTAATAACCTCCCTGCCAAATAAGTCTTATATCAAATGTGTACTATTTACAGCTTATCCGACTATAGAAACAGCAGTAGAAGCATTAAGGCAAGGTGCATATGACTACTTGACCAAACCAATCAATGTAACTGATTTAGCTCGAATCCTAGATAGGATAGAAGATGAACAAAAAATCCACGAGAAGGAAAAGCAAGCAATAAAAATTTTGACGTTAGATCACAACTTACTCTTTATTGAAGGAATCAAATGCATATGCAGGAATGATAACGATATAACTCTTATGGGTAATACCTTAAACATAAAAGAATTAGTATTAAATATTGCAAATAAAAAGCCCGACATAGTCATTGTGGATGAGAGCTTTGGTTTTGACGTTATAAATCTCATTAAAAATTTGAACCCTCAAATTAAGATTATAGTTTTTTTAAGCTATTGTGATAATGATGCAATTAATATGTGCTTTGAAAGAGGAGCAGATGCTTATTTTTTAAGAAATATTAGCCCCCAGGATTTTGTAAATTCATTAAAAACCTTGGTTGCCAAGAATGGCAATAGTTTTAAGGAGCTAAATCATAAGCTCAAAATGCCTGATGATTGTATATATTACCACCAGTTAAAGCTATTATCCAGACAGGAAAGAAAGGTGCTTAAAAGAATTCTTGAGGGGAAGACAAACAAGGAGATTGCAAAAGAGCTTTTTGTTTGTGCCTCAACAATACGCAACCATGTCACGAAAATATTGCGCAAGTTCAACCTTCCTAACAGGACAGCTGTAGCAGCTTACGTAAGCAAATTAAAAAACATAAGGATCGAGGATTAATTTTCCGGTCCTTTTTAATTAAAATGTGAGTTTTAGGCAAGACAATGAGGATATTTAGTTGATTGAAATAGTCTTGATATAGTGTGAAACTAAAATGGGAATTTGCGATAAATTTTGCAATTCATATCGTAAAAATATACCATAAAATACAGTTTTCTTCAGTTTTCAACATTTCTTAAAATATTTCGTTTAAATATTATGAATAGAGCCCTTTGAGATCTTTGGAAATACAGGTTGCCTAATTCTTTAAGTACAAGGAGGCTTTTATTATGAAATGGTTTTTAAATCTAAAGACAGCCAGCAAGCTTATCCTTTGTTTTTTATTGCTTTCTGCAATGGTAGGAGTGGTAGGCTACATAGGTATTAGTAATATGAACATCCTAAATAATAATAAAGAGTACATGTTTTATGAAAATCTTATTCCCATAGAATTGGCCGGGCAAATTCAGGCTAGTACACTAGAGCTTGAGCTTATTGTATATAAAATGCTGGAAACTGATAACACAAATGATCTGGCAGCACTGCAAAATCAGTTTCTTCAATTGTCTGAAGAAAATAAACAGCTTATAGCTGAACTAAAGGCAACTAATCTGGCCGAAGAAGAAATCCCTTTGCTAGGGCAATATACTGCTGCCCTTAATGAGTTTAGCGCGGCTGTTCAGGAAATAAACACAATGCTGTTTGATAATCAACGTGAGGATGCCGTTGTAAAAGTCCATTCAATAGAACATGTTATGCACACAATGAACAGTAGTTTAAAGAGTTTTATTCATTACAACATAAAGCTGGCAGATACTTACCATGCTAGGGGAAATATGCTTTTTACCAATGCACTCAGGAAGATGGTTATGATTACCATAGGAATAGTAACATTATCTTTAGTTTTTGGTTACGCTGTAGGTAAAGTTATTACCAATCCATTAAAAAAAGGAGTAGCTTTTGCAGAAGCTTTTAGTCAGGGTGACCTAACCCAAAGTATAGAAATTAATACAAGGGATGAAGCGGGTGTCCTGGCCAGGGCATTAAATAATGCAATGTCCAATACCCGTGCTCTTCTTAGGGATATAGTCAGTAATTCAAAGGAATTAACCTCGGCAAGTCAGGAGCTTTCAGCCAGTGCAGAGGAAATTGCCTTACAAAGTAAAGGCATCAACGCTAATACCCAAGAAATAGCATCAGGCATGCAGCAAACAAGTGCATCTATTGAAGAGGTTGCTGCATCCGGGGATGAAATCGCCAGGGCCATGGAACTCCTAAATAAAAAAGCACAAGAGAGCAATAGTTCCGCTGAAAAAATGACAATTCGTGCCGAAAAAATGAAGGAAAATGCTGAATTATCCATTGAAAAATCAAAAATAACCTATACTGAAAAACAAGTCCTCATAATGAAGGCCATTGAAGAAGGTAAGGTAGTTGAAAGAATAAGCCAAATGGCAGATGCTATATCCAAAATTGCCAATCAAACTAACCTTTTAGCTTTAAATGCTGCCATAGAAGCCGCTAGAGCAGGTGAGCAGGGGAAGGGTTTCGCAGTAGTTGCCGAGGAGGTTCGCAAGCTGGCAGAACAGGCCTCTAGTACTGTAGGAGAGATTCATTTAGTAATCGGACAGGTTAAGGACAGCTTTAAAAATCTTTCAGACAATGCAGAAGGCCTGTTAAAATTTATTGAACAGGAAGTGGAGCCTTTTTATGGAAAGGTCCTGGAACTGGGGCTTCAGTATTCTGAGGATGCAGCAATGGTCACAACCCTGGTGCAAGACCTGGCCAACAGCAGTGAAAAATATACTGTCTCAATTGAACAGATTAATAAAGCTATTGAGGGAGTATCAGCAGCAATTGAACAGGCTACCTCTAGCTCTGAGGAAATTTCTAGCCACATTGGAGAAACTACCAAAGCATCAGAAGAGGTGGCAAGGGCAGCTCAAAACCAGGGTGATTTGGCAGTTAAGCTTAACTCATTAATACTTCAATTTAAGGTTAATTAATACTAATTCAATAAGTAAAAGGAAAATTTATTGTGAACATAACCAATAATTCTAATTTTAAAAAGCCCTTGTGCAGGTCGAGCTTTATCAACCAGATAAGAAAAGCCATTTTAAGCAGCAAACAAAACAACCAAATGGTGGCCTTGCTCTTTATCGATATTAATAGATTCAGAAGCATTAATGAAGCATTTGGATACACCCATGGTGACCTTGTATTAAAATCAGTAACAAAGGGACTGGTATGCACATTAACAAATGAAGCAGCAATATGCAAAATCTGGAGCGATGAATATGTTGTACTCTTAAGTAATATCAATAACATAGACCATGCTTTAGACTATGTAGAAAAAATCAACCAGTTTTTCAAGAAACCAATTATTGTAAAAGGCATTGAACACCATTTAAGCTTTAGAACAGGCATTGCTGTTTGCCCTAATGATTGCTCAAATGCAGAAGAATTAATTCATCAAGCAGCTATAGCAATGCACCATGCAAAAAAACATAATATAAACCATTCATTATATAATCTTTCCATCACTAACAAAATTTATAGGGACATGGAACTGGAAACTGATCTGCACAAAGCTTTGGCCAATAATGAGTTTTACTTGACCTACCAGCCCCAAATAGATACCAGGACCATGGAAACAATAGGCTATGAAGCTTTGTTAAGATGGCACAACCCCTTAAGGGGCATGGTGCCGCCTGGCCGATTTATTCCCCTGGCAGAGGAAACAGGACAGATTTTGGAAATTGACAATTGGGTTTTAAGGACTGCCTGTCAGCAAAACCAGGAGTGGAAAAGGAAAGGTTATATGCCTTTAAAGGTATCAGTTAACATCTCCATGTACCATTTCAAGCAAAAGGATATTGTCAAAAATATTAGTGCAGTATTAAAAAGGACAGGTCTTACTCCCAGACTGCTTGAGCTTGAAGTTACTGAAAGGGTAACCACGGATATCGAGCATGCCTTCTCAATTTTCCATGAATTAAAACAATTAGGAGTTAGTATTAGTATTGATGATTTCGGGATCGGGTATAGTTCCTTAAATTATTTAAAGAAACTGCCAATCGACAAAATTAAAATTGATAGTTCATTTGTTAAAGGCATGTTAGAATGCAAAAAAGATACAGCAATCGTTTCTAGCATCATTACACTGGCCCACAATTTAGAACTTCAGGTAATTGCTGAAGGTGTAGAGGATGGTCAACAGTTATCTTTACTAAAAAAATTAGGATGTGATCAAATACAAGGATACCTTATTAGTAAACCTATAGTAAGCAACAATTTTCAAAAGAAGTTTCTTAAAAAACCTTCGTAAAATAAAATACAAGAAAGACTTGCCTCCTAAAATTTGTTATACTATATGTACATTAAATCAAGTTTTTGAAATATGATTATTTCCAGGGTTTGGAGAGATAGGTTATGAATAATCCTTTACCTAAAATTGATGAGCTTTACTTCCCTTTATTCTTTCAGAAATTACTGGATATTATTGATGATTGTGTTTTTGTTATAGATCATAATGGGAAAATTGTTTTATTCAATCAGGCTAATGAACGATTAGATAACCTTAAACAGGAACAAGTTCTGGGAAAGCATTTGACTGAGGTGTACCAGCTTGATGAACATTCAAGTATCAGCCTTCAGGTATTAAACACTAAAAAACCAGTCGTTGACAAATACCAGTATTATGTTACTCTAGCAGGTTATCAGGTTTCTGCCATCAGCAGTGCTTACCCTATTTTAAATAATGCTAATAAGCTTATTGGTGTTATCGTTACCACCAAAAACATTACCAAGTTCAAGCAAATGTTGGATTTTCACAAAAAACTTGCAACCCCGGGCGAGCAATGCTCACCTACACTAAAGCAGTATTCATTCCATGATATTATTGGCGAAAGCCCCTTAATAAAAATGAGCATCGCCATTGCAGAAAAAGCCGCTCAAACAGATTCTCCTATTTTGGTTTATGGGGAAACAGGAACGGGCAAAGAGTTATTCGTTCAGAGCATTCATCAAGCAAGCAATGCCAATGAACCAATTGTTTCCTTGAACTGTGCGGCAGTTCCTGAAAATCTTCTAGAGGGACTTTTATTTGGCACAGCCAGGGGCGCTTTTACCGGGGCAGTGGATCAGCCCGGATTGTTTGAGGAAGCAAACAAGGGGACTTTATTTTTAGATGAGCTTAATTCAATGAGCATAAATTTACAGTCAAAACTATTGCGTGCTGTTGAAACCGGCAGGATTAGAAGAGTTGGCGAAACTAAAGAAAGGGTTGCCAACCCCAGAATTATTAGTGCTTTAAATCTTCCTCCACTTGAAGCCATTGACAGGAACTTATTGCGTAAGGATTTATTTTACCGCCTGGGAGTCATTATGATCAAACTTCCAGCTTTAAGGGAAAGAAAAGAAGATCTGCCCCTGTTAGTGCAGCACTTTATTCAGAAATACAATTACACCTTCAAAAGAAACGTCCGACAGATTGACAATGATGTTTTAGAGCTTTTCAAAAACTATCACTGGCCCGGAAATGTGCGTGAGCTAGAACATACAATTGAATATGCCATGAATCTCATTGGAAATGATAATGTCATCAAGCGGAAACACCTGCCTCCAATTATTTTAGACCAGATAAATTCACCTGATTCACTGGAAGTGGAAACGATTGTTACTTCATCCTCTAATCACAGCCAGAATCTAAAATCACTCGTTGCTTCCTTTGAAAAAACAATTATCGTAAACATACTAAAAGAAACCAGGGGAAATGTTAGTGCTGCAGCAAAAAAATTAGGTCTAAATCGTCAAAGCTTGGATTACAAGGTGAAAAAATATGGCATCTAAATATGGTTTTTACTTAAAAAGCAAGGAATCTGGACGGACGTCCAGTTTTTTTGCTTTTTGCTCTACCCTTAAATAATCATTATTTTCTGATTTTTTCATGTAAAATAAAGCCAGAAATTTTGCTTTTCTCGATCCTGATGCAGCTCGCTTATTTTTTGTTTGTACATGCATCTCCTTTTATATCAAGGCCTTATAGCATTTTATTCCATCTGGCATGTTTATTGCTTTAGTGATAGTTAACTATATTTTAATCATTAGAAAGGAAGGGAAAATTATGACCCAGATGAATGAAATGGAAAGAGTAAAGATTATAAGAAATGGCGAAAAAGTCAAACCAACTTTTTCAAGAGAAGAGATGGACCGAAGAGTTTCCAAACTGCGCCAACACATGAGCGAAAACAGTATTGATGCCGTATTGCTTACCTCCTACCATAACATAAATTACTACAGCGACTTTTTATATACGGCCTTTGGAAGAAATTACGGACTCATAGTTACACAGAACAAGCATATAACCATAAGTGCAAATATTGATGGAGGTATGCCCTGGCGCCGCAGCTATGATGATAACATTGTTTATACCGACTGGCGGCGAGACAACTTTTTCTATGCAATAAAGAAAATATTAACTGACGACAATCTCAAAAAAGGACGCCTGGGCATTGAGGAAGATCATATGAATATTATGCTTCGCAACCAGGTACAAGATGCACTTCCTGAATTTAAGCTGGTGGATGTTGCACAAGCACTTATGAAGTACCGCATGATTAAATCACCAGAAGAAATAGAGCTTATTAAAAACGGTGCTCACGTTTGTGACGTTGGCGGGTATGCAGCAGTTGAAGCCATCGCTGACGGTGTCCCTGAATATGAAGTTGCTTTACATGCAACCCAGGCAATGACACGTGAGATTGCTAAACTTTACCCCCATGCTGAATTGAGGGACACCTGGATATGGTTCCAGTCCGGTGTTAATACTGACGGTGCTCATAACTGGGCTACCACTAGAAAAATCAGGCCCGGAGACATTTTAAGCCATAATTCATTTTCTATGATTGCTGGATATTATACTGCTCTGGAGCGCACCATGTTCCTGAATGAAGTATCTGATAAACATTTGGAGTACTGGAATATTAACGTGGAG
>JAGXSK010000250.1 GCA_018333845.1 Clostridia bacterium
GCAGCTATTGTTATGCTTGCTGACGCCATTGAGGCCGGGGTAAGATCAATTCAAAAGCCTACTCCAAATAAGATAGAAGCCTTTGTGAGAAAAATCATCAAGGATAAGTTAGAAGATGGACAGCTGGAGGAATGTGATTTAACTTTTAAAGAATTGGATATTATTGCCCAATCCTTTGTTAAAATATTAACTGGTATTTTCCATTCTAGAATTGAATATCCAGAGAATGTCCTGAAGGAAATGGAAAGGGGAAAGATTAATGGAGGCGTATGTAAACAATCAGCAGGATAAAAAATCCATAGACCCATCCTTAACAGCAGTTTTAGAGGATGCAATAAAATTTGTCCTTCATAAAGAAGGCATCAATAATTATGAAATAGGTGTCACATTGGTGGATGATGACTATATTTTAAAATTAAACAGTCAATACCGAGGAAAAGATGTGCCTACAGATGTTCTGTCGTTTCCCCTTTCAGGTGAAAATGGAGATACCTTTGTGGTTGGAGATGTGGTTATTTCTGTTGATACTGCTGAGAGGCAGGCTTTTGAATATGGCCATTCCTTTGAAAGGGAAATGGTATATTTATTAGTGCATGGAATATATCACATTCTGGGTTATAACCATGATAATGATAAAAACAAGGAAATAATGAGACAAAAAGAGGAAGAGATAATGAATAAATATAATCTAAGCAGGTAGAAAGATTAAAAATCACGTCAGTATTTGAGGTAGAATATGTTTTAAATGAACAACTAGCTAGAGAAGGATTAAATATTTCAGGTGGTGTACAAGATGCATTTAAACCAATTGTTGGAAATAGCAATTGAGGCTAGAAAAAATTCATATTCTCCCTATTCTAAATTTCCTGTAGGAGCAGCAGTGTTAACTAAAGATGGGAAAGTCTATACTGGGTGTAATGTGGAAAATGCAGCCTACGGAATAACCCTTTGTGCAGAGACAGTTGCAGTTGCAAAGGCTGTGTCAGAAGGCAGCCGGAATATTGCCGCTGTGGCAGTTGCAGCTGATACAGAGGGTGTTTGCAGGCCATGCGGCTCATGCAGACAGTTCATATTAGAATTTGGGGATGAAATAGTTATTATTATGGGAAATCTAAAGGGTAATATGGAAACAAAAAACATAAAAGAACTTATACCCTTTAGCTTTAGCAGTAGAGATTTATGAAGAGGAATTATCTGGTTTTACTGCTTATGACATCTCATATCAAAAAAGCGAGGTATAGTAATGCACCATAAAAAAATGAAGTCGGGTTTTGTTGCTATTGCTGGCAGGCCAAATGTGGGAAAGTCAACCTTGATGAATGCCCTTATTGGCAAAAAAGTAGCAATAATGTCGGACAAGCCCCAGACCACGCGCAATAAGATTACAGGTGTAATGACCAGGCCTGAACTCCAGGTGGTATTTATAGATACCCCTGGAATACATAAACCAAAAACAAAATTAGGTGAAGTCATGGTTGGGTTAACTGAAAGAAGTCTTAAGGAGGTTGACCTTATACTATATATTGTGGATGCTGCAGCGGAAATTGGCAGGGGGGATGACTTCATAAATCAAATCCTTATTAATTCTAAGCTGCCCATAATCATTGCATTGAATAAAATAGACAATCTTAAGGAACAGGAAATTTTGGAAAAAACAGTGAAATGGCAGTCTACAGGTGTAAGTGAGACAATAGTTCCTATTTCAGCACTAAAAAGCATCAATTTAGAGAGGCTTGTTGAGGTGCTAGGAAACCATTTGGAGGAAGGGCCTCAATATTACCCGGAGGACATGGTTACTGACCAGCCTGAAAACATGGTAGTGGCAGAGATTATAAGAGAAAAGATTTTGCATTTAACTAGAGAGGAAATACCCCATTCTACTGCAGTTGTTTTAGATGCAATGGAAGAACGGGAGAATAATGTGATCTATATTGATGCTATAATCTATCTAGAAAGAGATTCTCAAAAGGGCATTGTCATTGGCAAAGGCGGCACAATGCTTAAACAAATAGGCCAGTTTGCCAGAGAAGAAATAGAAGGACTTCTAAATGCCAGAATATATCTAGATCTTAGGGTCAAGGTGAAAAAAAACTGGCGGAAAGAGGCCAGCCATCTAAAGAAAATGGGATATGATATAAGCTTGCTGCAAGATAAGAGGTAGAGGTTCACATGACAACTCCCATTCAAACCAACGGCATTATAATTAAAGAGTATAACTATGACGAGGCAGACAAGATATTTGTAATCTTTACAGCAGACAAGGGTAAAATAACATGCCTAGCAAAGGGTGTTCGTAAAAGCAGAAGCAAAATGAGAGGCTTCCTGCAGCTTTTTACTTACTCTAAAATCCATCTCCATAAAGGGAAGTCCCTTTATACAATTATTGGCGGGGAAGTAATAAATAGCTTTCCCAGGGTTAAAAATGACTTGCTTTTGTTTGGTTATGCAAACTATATAACAGAGGTTTTGGAAAGCATCTTGCCTGCAGAAGAAAAAAACAATGCCATTTTCACAACTACAGTATCCATGTTTCATCTTATGGGAAGCATACCAATAAGTCAGCTTTCATCCTATTACTTGCTCAGGCTCATAAAATATGCAGGTTTCCTGCCAGAACTGTCCCGCTGTGTATTATGCGGGGAGAGG
This sequence comes from Clostridia bacterium, assembly GCA_018333845.1. GTDB lineage: Bacteria > Bacillota > DSM-16504 > Desulfitibacterales > Desulfitibacteraceae > Desulfitibacter. The sequence goes on from JAGXSK010000250.1 coordinate 2,647, forward strand.
ATAGAGGCCAATGCTTTGTTCCATAATATTGAGGGTGGCTGTGTATGTGTCCAGTGTGGAAAAGAATTTGATAATAAAGCATATATGCCTCTTGGTATTATAAGAATTATGGAGCAGCTCCTGACCATGGATATTAATAAGCTGGGAAGATTAAAAGTAAAGGATAGGGATCAGTTCTTTATTGAGGACCTGCTTTGCGAGTATTTAAAGTTTCTTCTGGAGAGACCTATAAACTCAATTAAATTTATAAGAGAGATTCGTGGTGCATGATTCTAAAGAAGATTGACAAACCATCTTGGCTTTGCTAAATTTAACAATGATATTAATATCAAGGCAGCAATGATGAGAAGTAGTAAGCTTAAAAAACCTTTTAAGCCCATTATTATAATTATACTGGGTGCAAGAGAGCCGGGCATGGTGGAAACTGGTAAAGGACTTAAGCTGAAGGCGTTTCTGAGCTGCGGGGATGTACTTAATCCCAACTAATAAGGTGGAGTACCTATGGGGTGCTCAAGCAGGGTGGAACCGCGGCTAATCCCGTCCCTGCAGTCTTTAAAGGACTGTAGTGAATGGGTTTTTTATTTTTCCATGATTTCAAAAAAGGAGGTAATAACAGTTTATGAATTTTCAAGAGATTATAATGTCGTTAGATCAATTCTGGGCAAAAAAGGGATGTATCTTAATACAGCCCTATGATGTGGAAAAGGGTGCAGGAACCATGCAGCCAGGAACATTTTTAAAAGCACTTGGGCCTGAACCCTGGAATGTGGCATATGTGGAACCCTCCAGGAGGCCAACAGATGGTCGCTATGGGGACAACCCTAACAGACTGCAGCATTACTATCAATATCAAGTTCTTCTCAAGCCGTCCCCAGATGATGTCCAGGATTTATATTTAGACAGCTTAAGGGCAATAGGTATTGAGATAGAAAAGCATGATATCAGATTTGTGGAGGATAACTGGGAATCTCCAACCCTGGGTGCATGGGGTCTTGGTTGGGAAGTTTGGCTTGATGGCATGGAGGTAACACAGTTTACCTATTTCCAGCAGTGCGGCGGCATAGACTGTCACCCGGTAAGTGCCGAGCTTACCTATGGTATTGAACGTCTGGCAATGTTCATTCAAAAGAAGAACAGCGTATTTGATATAAAATGGATAGGTGATATATCCTATGGCGATATACATCATCAAACTGAAATGGATTATTCTTACTACAATTTTCAATATGCAGATACCAGGATGCTTTTTGACATGTTTAACCAATATGAAAGGGAATGTGAGAGGATCATAGCCCTTGGCCTTGTACAGCCTGCCTATGATTATACTTTAAAATGTTCCCACACCTTTAACCTCTTAGATGCCAGGGGGGCAATTAGTGTTACAGAAAGAACTGGCTATATCCATAGGGTTAGAGATCTAGCCAGGAAGGTGGCCCATGGCTATGTCAAACAAAGGGAAAGATTAGGCTATCCCCTGATCAAGGATCCAATAGTCCGTGAGGAACTGGGTCTTGAGCCACTTAAGGAAAAAAGTTTTGCAGTAAAACCACTACCCCTTGAAGAAAAGACAGATAAATCCACCGAAAGGGAGGGGAAATAAAATGGTCAGGGATTTTCTTTTCGAAATAGGAACTGAAGAAATACCTGCAAGGTTTATGACAGGAGCCCTAAATGAACTAAAAGTTAAAACACAACGGCTGCTTGAAAAAGAGAGACTTGCATATAAAGACATTAATACCTATGGAACACCCAGAAGGCTTACAGTATATATTAAAGATCTAGTGGAAGCAGGAGAGGGCCTTGTGGAGGAGAAGAAGGGCCCATCTGTTAAGGTGGCCTTTGATAACCAGGGCAATTACACCAAGGCAGCCCAGGGCTTTGCCAGGGGTCAGCAAACTGCTGTTGAGAATCTTGTTATAAAGGATACACCTGGGGGCCAATATGTCTATGCCATAGTTGAAAAAAAGGGAGAGAATATAAAAGACCTCTTTCCTAGAATCCTTCCAGAGCTTATTTTAAGTTTGGAGTTTCCAAAGCCGATGCGTTGGGGATATCTTAATATACGCTTTGTAAGGCCCATAAGGTGGCTGGTTTCTCTTTATGGTAATGAAATTATTCCCATTGAAGTGGAAGGGATTATATCAGGTAGAATAACCCAGGGTCACCGCTTTCTTGGCAAGAAGCATTTTGAGCTGCCAGACGCAGCCAGCTATTTCTCCAGGCTGGAAGAAAACTATGTGATAGTGGATCAAGATAAAAGACGAGATATTATCTGGAAACAGATTCAAGACCTGGCAAAAAAAGAAGGTGGCAGGATAAAGCCTGACCCAGAGCTTTTAGAAGAAATAAACTATTTACTGGAATATCCCACAGCCCTTTGCGGAAAGTTTGCCCAATCTTATTTGAAGCTGCCAAAGGAAAGCTTGATAACAGTAATGAAGGAACACCAGAAGTACTTTCCCGTGTGGGATGAAAATGACAACCTTCTGAACAAATTTATCACAGTTCGTAATGGAGATGACAAAAACCTTGACATTGTTGTTCAAGGAAATGAAAAGGTCCTTGAAGCCAGGTTAAACGACGGTAAATTCTTCTATGAAGAAGATGTAAAAATCCCACTGGATCAAGAAGTAGAGAAACTAAAAGCCGTGGTCTTCCAGGAAAAACTTGGAACTTTATACCAAAAAATAACCAGAAACCAGGATGTTGCCAATTATATTGCAGATATACTGGCCCTATCCCCTGCCAACAGGGTCAATGTATTAAGGGCAAATTACCTTGCCAAGGCAGATCTGGTATCAAATATGGTTTATGAATTTCCAGAACTCCAGGGCATCATGGGATATTACTATGCTTTACACCATGGAGAAAAGAAAGAAGTAGCTGTAGCTATAAAAGAGCATTATAAACCAAGGTTTTCAGGTGATACCCTGCCTGAAACAATAGTTGGTACTGTTATAGCCATGGCAGATAAAATTGATACAATTTGCGGCTGTTTTGCTGCAGGACTTAGACCAACTGGGGCAGGAGATCCCTATGCATTAAGGCGTCAGGCCCAGGGCATCTGCTATATGATGTTTGAAGGCCAGCTTGACCTTGACCTTTTCCCATTGATAGAGGCTTCTCTGGAAACTTATGAGAAGCAGGGCCTTAATATGGATAAAGAGGAAACCCTGGCAGCTCTAAAAGAATTCTTCAAACAAAGGGTGGCAAGTCTCCTTGAAGAGCATGGAGCAAGCTATGATGTAGTTAATTGTGTACTGGAGAGCAATTGGAATAATATCCATGAAACAGTCAGTAAAGCTCAGGCTTTAATGCAATTTAAAGATAATCCCCAGTATAGCGAGCTTCTTACTGCCTTTACAAGGGCTGGAAACCTGGCAAAAAATGCAGCAACCATAAATGTTAATGAGAATTTCTTTAAGGACAGTTCTGAAGAGATGCTCTGGAATAAATTTAAGGAAATGTCAAGAGAGGCTTTGCCATTATGGGAATTTCAGGAATATACAGAGATTCTGGAAAAGTTTTCTTCAATAAAGTTATATATAGATGAATTTTTTGAAAAGGTAATGGTAATGGACAAGGATGAGGATGTTAAGAATAACAGGTTAGCTTTACTTAAGACAATAGTAAATTATCTCAATCCCTTTGGAGACCTTTCAAAGCTTTTGTAAAGAATATGTTAACACCTGGCAAAATGTTCAAGGAACCCTGCACTTTATGCAGGGTTTTTTCTATAAATATTGATAGATTATATAGATAGATTTAAAACGTTATTATCGATATTAGGAATTGTTTTTGCATATTCCCTTGAGTATTATTACATTAACTATGTTTAAAGGGAGTGTGTGCTGGTGAGAAAGGAATTGATACAGGAATTTGAAAATTTAAGAGAAATCAATCAAATTAACATGCAGAGGGCTCTGGATCAGGGGAAAAAGGTAGTGGGAATGTACTGCACCTTTGCTCCACAGGAACTGGTTCTAGCTGCTGGTGCAATACCTGTGGGACTTTGTGGTACTAATGAAAAGCCAATTCCTGCAGCAGAGAAAGACCTGCCAAGAAACCTATGTGCTTTGATTAAATCTTCCTATGGATTTGGAATTACTGATACATGCCCCTACTTTAATTCAGCAAGCATGATTATTGGGGAAACTACTTGTGATGGTAAGAAAAAGATGTTTGAACTAATGAAAGAGCTCAAGCCAGTTCATGTAATGAGTTTGCCTCCAGAAGCCAAAACCAGGGCAGCTCTGGAAATGTGGAAATCTGAAATGATCAGGGCAAAAGAAGCCATTGAAAAAGAGTTAGGGGTGGAGATAACTGAAGAAAAAATCAGGGATGCAATAAAGCTTATTAATAAGGAAAAAAGAACAAGAAAGGCTTTATATGACATAAATCAAAACAAACCGGCCCTTTTAGCTGGTACTGATATGCTAAAAGCAGCCTGGCTCACTACCTTTGCTTCAGATAAAAATAATGTTATTGAAATGCTTGACAATTTAAAGGTTGAACTTGAAAAACTGGCAGAGCAGGGTGATTATTATGGGGATGAAAAAACCCTGCGAATTCTCCTGACTGGTACACCTGTTGGCCTTGGCAGTGAGAAAGTAGTCAGACTAGTTGAAGAATGTGGCGGAAATGTTGTTTGCCTGGAGAACTGTACAGGATATAAGGTGGTGGATGTTATAGTTCCTGAAGACCCTGACAGGAATGTTTATGACCTGTTAGCAGAAACTTATATACAGATGCCGTGTTCAGTAATGTCAGATAATGATGGAAGAATTAATCTGCTTACCGAACTGGTCAGTAAGTTCCAGGTGGACGGTATTATCGACCTGTCGTGGCAGGCTTGTCATACCTACAATATTGAGGCCCATAGAATCGAAAAACTGGCCAAAGAAGAGCTTGCTTTACCTTATCTGCATATTGAGACTGATTATTCCACTTCAGATGTAGAAAACCTCAAGGTAAGAATAGCAGCCTTCCTTGAAATGCTCCAGTAGGGCTGCTGAAAAAATGATTACAATTGGAATTGATATTGGCTCAACAGCTACCAAGGCAGTACTATTAAATGGTACAAAAGAATTATATGAAATAATGCCCACCGGTTGGAGCCCCAAAGAGACTGGCAAAACTATAGTATCAAGGTTGCTGGAAAAGGGTCATTTGAGAAGGGCCCAGGTGTCTAAAATAGTTGCTACCGGCTATGGGAGGGATCTCATTAGCATAGCTCATAAGACCGTTACAGAGATAACATGTCATGGAAGGGGTGCGGCATTTCTGGTAGAGGATGCAGATATGGTTATTGACATTGGCGGCCAGGACAGTAAAGTAATAAAAATTCACAGGTCAGGTAGAGTTATTGATTTTATCATGAATGACAAATGTGCTGCAGGAACAGGCAGGTTCCTGGAGGTTACTGCTATTTCTCTTGGGCTTGATGTCAGTGAGTTAGAACAATATCATGACAGGAAGAATATGGTGTCTATTAATAGCATGTGTACAGTCTTTGCAGAAACTGAGGTAATAAGTCTTTTGGCTGGTGGAATTGGAAAGGAAAAAATAGTAGCTGGCTTGCACAGCTCGGTAGCTGGCAGGGTTGCAAATATGGCAAAAAAACTAGGCGTAGGCTCCAAAATAGTTTTTACCGGGGGAGTATCTTTAAATGGCGCCGTTAGAGAAATGTTAAAGCTGCACCTTGAGGCAGATGTGCTTACACCTGCATTATCACAATATGCTGGAGCCATGGGAGCAGCCTTAATAGCAAGAGATATGGCTAATTAAAAATAAACTGAAAAGATTTTATCAGCAATTAACAAAGGACAGGGCTAATTTATTTTAAAAAGCCCTTATTTTTTTGTATAGTTAGAATTCTTGTAAAATAGCAGCTTTTTCCTGTACTATTTTCCTTTAAAGGCTCCTAAATTAAAAAATAAAGGAGGAAAAAAGATAAAACCATCGTATATAATATAACATGTTTGAGAAATAGTATAACACATTTCATGAATTTCAAAGTAGTTTTGATTCCCAAAGGAGGGAAGGTGATGTTTTATTCAACTAAATGAGCGTCAGGAGAGCATCCTCTCCATAGTAAAAAGGTTTGAACCCATAACCAGTGATCAGATTGCAGCCTATCTGGGTCTTACAAGGGCAGCCTTGAGGCCTGATCTAGCAATTTTAACCATGTCGGGAATACTAGATGCCAAGCCTAGAGTAGGATATTTTTACAATGAAAAGGGCGGTAAAACATTAAGGATTGTTCAATTTGAAAACCTCCTTGTCAAAGATGTCAAATCAGTACCTGTGGTAGTCAAGGAGGATGATACAATTTATGATGCCATAGTTTCCATGTTCATTAATAATGATGTAGGCACTCTAATAGTTGTAAGTGAAGGAGGGAGGTTAGAGGGAGTTGTTTCCCAGAAGGATTTGTTAAAATCCCTTTTAGGTAAACCTGATTTGGAAAAAATACCTGTAAGTGTCGTTATGACAAGAGTGCCTAATGTTATAACAGTTCAAGGTACAGACACGGTTCTAACTGCCGCAAGAAAAATGCTTGAGTATGAAATTGATTGTATTCCAGTTGTAAGAGTAATTGAAGAACAGGGAAAAGAAAGGATTTTAGAAGTAACGGGTAGAATTACTAAAACAAACATTACAAGGGTTTTCGTAGAAATGATTGAGGGAAAGTAAGGAGGGAATGAGCATTTTAGACAAGAATAAACCAAAGGTATTTGTTGTTTCAGATTCTCTTGGTGAAACTGCAGAATTAGTGGCAAAGGCTGTAGCAAGCCAATTCAATTTAAGTGACATAGAAATACGGCGTTTTCCATATGTAAACAATAAACAGCAGGTAAAGGAAATAATTTCTCAATCTGAAGGATACAACTGTCTAATTGCTTATACTTTAGTTATTCCTGAGCTCAAGGAATACCTTGAAGAGCTGGTTAATGAGATGGGTTTAGAAGCAGTAGATATATTAAGCCCCATGCTAAGAGCCATGGAAAGGCTTCTTAACAAACCTCCAAAATTAGAACCAGGATTGCTTAGAAAACTAGATGAACAGTACTTTAAACGGGTAGAAGCAATAGAGTTTGCTGTAAAGTATGATGATGGGAAAGACCCTAAAGGATTAGTCAAGGCAGATATTGTTCTGGTTGGCATTTCAAGGACCTCCAAGACACCCTTGAGTATGTATCTGGCTCATAAAAGAATTAAATGTGCCAATGTCCCATTGGTGCCGGAGGTATCTCCGCCAGAAGAACTATACAAGGTGAAAAATAAGGTTGTGGGTTTAATAATTGATCCATATCATCTGTACGAGATTAGAAAAGAGAGGCTAAAAACCCTTGGTCTAACTTCAAATGCCAATTATGCAGCTGTAGAAAGAATAATTAAGGAGCTTGAGTATTCAGATGCTGTAATGAAAAAAATTGGCTGTCCTGTCATAAATGTGACGAATAAAGCAGTAGAGGAAACCGCTAGTACAATTATGGAAATTTTTTATGGGGGTAAATCTGATGAGTAAAAAATACCTGTACAAATTTCATGAAGGTGACAAGGAAATGAAATCCCTCCTAGGGGGCAAAGGGGCTAACCTTGCAGAAATGACCAAAATAGGCCTGCCTGTTCCGCCGGGTGTTATTATCAGCACCCAGGCATGTAAGGATTATTATAAGGATGGACAAAAATTTCCTGAAAGCTTAAAAGACCAGATAATAGAGCACATAGCTTATCTAGAAAGTGTTACTGGCAAGGGCTTTGGTGATAGAGATAATCCTCTTCTGGTTTCCGTTCGCTCAGGTGCAGCAGTATCAATGCCCGGCATGATGGATACCATACTTAATCTTGGGTTAAATGATGATACTGTTAAGGGGCTAGCAAAATCCACTGGTGATGAAAGGTTTGCCTTTGACTGCTATAGAAGATTTATTACCATGTATTCTGATGTGGTAATGGGCATAGAGCATGCTGCTTTTGAAAGTATTTTGAGGGCATACAAAAAAAAGCTGGAAATTGAGCATGACAATGAGCTAAACCCTGAAGATCTAAAATTGATAATCCAGGAATTCAAATCAATGCTGCGCCTAAAGCATGGCAATGAATTTCCCCAGGATCCCATGGAGCAATTGTTTAAGGCTGTGGAGGCAGTATTTAAGTCATGGCAAAACAGCAGGGCAATATTATACAGGAAACTGCATAAAATACCAGATACCCTGGGAACTGCTGTAAATATTCAATCAATGGTCTTTGGTAATATGGGCATAAAAAGTGGTACTGGTGTTGCCTTTACGAGAAATCCATCTACAGGTGCTAGGGAACTATATGGAGAATATCTAGTAAATGCCCAGGGAGAAGATGTTGTTGCAGGCATAAGAACACCCCAACCCATTGAAAAACTCAAGGAGGAAATGCCAGAAGCATACAAACAGTTCATAGATACATGCAAGCTTCTGGAAAAGCACTATAAAGACATGCAGGATATAGAGTTTACTATAGAAAACAGCAAGCTGTATATCCTTCAGACCCGCAACGGTAAAAAGACCGCAGCAGCAGCCATTAAGATAGCTGTTGATATGGCAAGGGAGGGTCTTATTACCAAGGAGGAGGCTGTTGGCAGAATTGATATTACCCAGCTGGATCAGCTGCTGCACCCAACAATAGATACAACTGCTGATTTTCAAGTAATAGCCAGGGGCCTTCCTGCATCACCTGGAGCTGCTGTGGGTAAAATAGTATTTGATGCCGATGAAGCTGAAAGTATGGGCAAGGAAGGGATAAAAGTAATCCTAGTCAGAAATGAAACCACTCCTGATGACCTTAATGGAATAGTAGGAGCCCAGGGCATTCTGACTTCCAGGGGCGGTATGACAAGTCATGCTGCCGTTGTTGCCCGGGGCATGGGCAAGCCCTGTGTCTGCGGCTGTGATGAACTGGATATTGACATGGAAAGGGGGAAACTAACAATTGGCAGTAAGGTCTTTACCAAAGGTGACATTATTACAGTTGATGGGTCTACAGGTGGTGTAATAGAAGGAGAAGTGCCCCTCCTTGTTCCGACCCTCAGCAAGGAATTTCAAACTATTCTAGAATGGGCAGATGAGATTCGAACCCTGGGCGTTAGAGCCAATGCAGATAACCCTGAAGATGCAGCAAAGGCCAGGGAGTTTGGTGCCAAGGGAATTGGACTTTGCAGGACTGAGCATATGTTTATGGGGCCAGAAAGGCTTCCAATTGTTCAGAAAATGATCTTATCTTCCAATGATGCTGAGAGGAAAGCTGCCTTGGAAAAGCTTTTGCCCATTCAGCAGGAGGATTTTTATGGAATACTAAAGGCAATGCAGGGATATCCTGTAACCATTCGTCTGTTGGACCCACCATTACATGAGTTTTTACCAAACAGGGAAGAATTGATTGAAGAAATTGTCAAGTTGAGGTGCCTTGGTGGATCAGAAGAAGAGCTCAGGGAAAAGGAAGCTTTATTTGCCAAGGTCAAGGCATTGTCAGAATCTAACCCCATGCTGGGCCATAGAGGCTGCAGGCTAGGAATTACCTTCCCAGAAATATATGCAACCCAGGTAGAAGCTGTATTTAGGGCAGCAGCACAGCTTGCAAAAGAGGGAGTAAAGACAGTACCTGAAATAGAAATACCCCTTGTAATGGATGTCAATGAACTTTCTACTTTAAAGGAAGTTGTGGATCAGGTGGCAGTTAGTGTATTTGCTGAAGAAGGGGTATCAGTTGAGTATACTGTAGGTACAATGATAGAAGTCCCCAGGGCATGCGCCACTGCTGGAGAAATAGCTCAAATTGCTGACTTCTTTTCCTTTGGAACAAATGACCTGACCCAGACATGCTTTGGTTTTAGCCGTGATGATGCTGAGGGTAAATTCCTGCACAGTTACCTGGAAAAGAAAATAATTAACGAAAATCCCTTTGTAGTTTTAGATAGGGCTGGTGTTGGACGCTTGATGGAAATGGCAGTTACCAAGGGTAGGGCCAGCAGGGAAGATTTATTAATTGGTATATGCGGCGAGCATGGGGGGGATCCAAGCTCTATAGAATATTGTTACCAGATTGGTCTGGATTTTGTCAGCTGCTCCCCTTACAGGGTGCCGGTAGCAAGGCTGGCAGCAGCCCAGGCTGTATTGAAGCAATAAGAAGGACCAATGGAAGTAGGGTTAATGACATGAGTAAAGCTCTATAAACCTTATGTGCACTTCTATAAAAAATAGAACAAGGGTACTGACACTTAATATTTTAAGAGTTAGTACCCTGTTTTTTAGGAAATAGATATTTATCTGAAGCAGATTTCCATGACCGGTGGAATACCCTTTACTGTAACGCTGCCGAAAGCACCGGTTTCCGTAAACGCCGATTTGATGACAACGGACGAAATTCATGTGAAGTTAAAGGAAGGATACAACGATACCGAAAAAGGTAACGTGCAGGATGCATCTGCTGCCTTTCATAGATTTCGGAAGACACACCCATGAAGCAGTACAAGATTCAGATAACTGACACGGCACTTTCCGACAGGGAAAATGGAATACTCACCGAAGGCTACTTGCTATGCTTTTTTGTACTAATGAAATTTTTCTTTAGTAATGCTGAAAAAGCTAAAGCAGATGGCGAAAGTCTTGCTCCTTTTGGATAAATCAGCAGGAACTGGCGTTTTAGTTCCACCTCCTTGATTGGAATTAAAAAACCTAAACTCAATTCGTATTCAAATGTAAATTTTGATAAAAAAGCAATTCCCATATAATTAATAACCCCCCGCTTAATTGCTTCAGTATCACCTAATATCAGCTTGTTTTTTGGTGTGATTTTTAGTGTTATTAGTAAGTTATCCAACAACCGCTGGGAGTCTGATCCATCTTCCCTGCATAGAAAGGTTTCTTTAGATAATTGCTCCTGAAAACTTTTGGTTCCTACAAATCTATGGTTTTTTGCTACCACAAAACAAAGATTATCTTCAGCAAAGTGTTCTTGATATAACTGGGGGCTTCTTATTTCACCAGCCACCAGGCCTACTTCGATTTTTCCATCAGCAACCAGGCTTTCTATTTCTCTACTGTTTCCCGTCTTCATGTTAATCCTAATACCAGGATTTTTAGTGTAATATTGAGCTAAAATATTTGGTAGAAAATAATTAGCAATAGTAGTGCTAGCCCCAATGGTTAGTTCCCTGCTAGCTAGATCTTTAAATTCCAACATTTCTTTTTTTGCCTCTGATGAGAGGTTTATTATTTTTTCAGCAAATACCATTAATCGTCTTCCTGCATCTGTAATGACTACTTGGCGGCCCTGTCTGTTAAAGAGCTGCAATCCTAACTCCTTCTCTAATGCTGCTACCTGGCGGGAAAGAGCAGGTTGACTTAAATATAATTCATCAGCAGCTTTGGAAAAATTACCACTAACTGCAACCTGATAGAAAGCTCTTAAGTTAGAAAAATCCACAAAACTTTCCTCCTGACTATACGCATCATGCATAGATATCATGTCAAATATGCATTTCTATTATAACAAAACTCATGCTATATTAAAATAAATAAAAATGAGGTGGATTATTTGAAAAAAAAACCTTTAGTAAATTTAACAGCTTATTCTCCAGGGTCTGGCTGAGCTTGTAAGATAGGTCCGGCGGACCTGGAGCAGTTATTAAGTTGTTTGCCATCAGTAAAAGATAAAAACTTCTTGGGTGAGTTGAAAGAAGATGCAGCAGTTTACCAAATAAATTCTTCATTAGCTATTGTTCAAACAGTTGATTTTATAACACCAGTGCTAAACGATCCATATGCTTTTGGGGCTGTTGCTGCAGCCAATGCTATCGGGGATATTTATGCCATGGGTGCTAAACCCATCTATGCCCTCAATATTGTGGAGTTTCCAGTTAAAAGCTTACCCCTGAGTATTTTGCAAGAAATATTAAGAGGGGGAGCTGATAAAGCCCTTGAAGCGGGAGTTAGCATTGCTGGAGGACATTCGATAGAAGATAATGCACCAAAATATGGGATGGCGGTGACCGGATTCGTTGATCCAACTAAGTTAGTTAAAAAATCAGGAGCTCAGCCAGGAGATGTATTGTTTCTAACGAAGCCATTGGGAACAGGAATTTTAACTACTGCCATTGATCGTGGATTAACAGGGGCTGAAACAGAACAAGAGATTTATAAAATCATGGCCCATCTAAACAAAGGAGCTGCGGAAGCCATGATGGAGGTAGGTGTTCATGCTTGTACAGACGTGACGGGTTTTGGCCTGTTAGGACACCTGATAGAAATGATGAATGGCAGTAATACCTCAGCCCAGGTTTTTCTAAACAGGGTTCCATTAATTCAAGGGGCTAGAGAATTAGCTAAAACTGGAGCTATCCCTGCAGGAACCCACAATAATTACCGTTATATCAGAAATAATGTTAAGTGGGAAGGACATGACAAAAAGGAAGACATAATGCTTTTATGTGATGCCCAGACTGCCGGGGGCTTGCTGATAGCTGTCTCACAAGAAAAAGCAGACCAATTAAAAGCTGCTCTAGTTAAGGCAGGTTGCCTGGCGGCAGAGGAAATTGGAAGAGTTGCTGAAAAAGAAGAAAAGGCTATTAAAGTATTAGCTTAGCTTTTTGTAAATGGAAATAAATGCAAATAACTTGGAGGTAAACATGCAAGGCTGCAAATGTTGTTTAGTATCTTTCTTAATAATCTAGGTCGAAGTATTTACTTAAGTTATAAAATAAAGATGCTCTAATTAGAGCGAAGAAACGGAGGATTTATCATATGACTTTTACACCTTTTAAATTTCAGCTGCCCCTGGCTGCAGGCGGTATTGCATTAATGGCATTTAATTATTTACTTTTTGCAATGCCTCATGGCGAAGGACTTATTACAATATCAAATGTCAACTGGACTGGCATAACTTTGGCTCAAGGCGTGATATACTACCCTTTAATTGCTATCATGTTAGTATTAGCTGCTATAAATTTACTTTACAGTATAGTTTTTGTAAAAGAACTAATTCAGTGGCTCTACAACAAAAATGATTATGTAAGTTTTATGAACGGGCCGCCAATAAAAAACATAGGGATTTTGGTGCCCATCGCTTCTCTCTCTATGACTGCTAACGTGATTTTGGGTCCAGTAGGTTTTTTTATTCCACAATTATCATCTAATTTACAGTCGATGATGCTGCCTGCATTGATCTTCTATGGGTTGCTATTGTTTATGTTGTTGGTGTTGGAACTTAAACTTTTAAAAATCTGGTTTTCACAGCCACTTGACGTAAGTAAATTAAATTTTGTGTGGTTGCTTGATGTTTTTGCATTCGGTTTAGTTAATTTAACTGGCACAGGAATTGCCGCTATGTCAAGTGATAGGGTGATTTCCTCTATAGCAGCTTTTGCTTCATTTTTAGCTTTAAGTGTTGGGATTTTTCTATTAATAATAAAACTGACATATCTGATATACCTGCAGATAAAATCCAATGAATTACCTCCAAAGCACTTTTTGCCGAGTTACTTTATTGTAGTACCCATTACCTGCTTGTTCGGATTTAGTTTTTACAGAATAACATCTTATTTAAAAACGCATTTTGCATTCAATGTAGATGTTTTCTCATTCTTTTTTATTAACTTTTCTTACGCTATCACAATTGCATGGTGTATCTTTTGTTTATATCTGCTCAGTGACTACTTTAAAACCTATTTTTATAAAAGTGACTTTTCTCCAACTCAATGGAGCATGGTCTGAGCTTTTGTTGGCTCTCAAGTTTTGGGAGTTTATGTTTGGGGAAATTACTATCCTAGTGCAATACTTTTAGTTTTAAATTATGCAAGTATAATATTAGCAACAATTCTATTTTCTTTTATAACAGTTAAGTTTTATCAGGCGGAGAAGAAAAATAGATTATCTGTAAACAATTCATTCCAATCCTCCAAGGCATAATTTATAGGTAGAAACATTACTTAAAGATAATGATGGCTGCTTAGAATATTTAGCATAAGTAGCCATTTGGCTTTATACTAGCTAGAAAACACAATTTTGCCTGTAGATAGTGGTCGCTAAAACGCAGTGTCTAAGCTGCATAGCCGACATTAGAACGTCTAAATTCGTCATTCACCAGACTAAGGCTTCCACCTGTATCTAAAGACTTGGCGCAAGCCAAATTTTGTTTTATACTATAGAGAATAACTATTTAAGAGGTTAAACTGCCAAGGGGGCAAATTCATGTCAGACACATCCATGTCCTTAATAGACCACTTAGAAGAATTACGAAAAATCATTATTAGAATTGTCATCGCAATACTCGTAGGTGCAGTGGTAAGCTTTGCCCTGTTTGAAGATGTTTTATTCAAAATAATCAATGCTCCCATAGCTGGGAAAGATATTCAACTGGCCCAGCTTGCTGTAACAGAAGTCTTTATCACCAGATTAAAAGTAAGCCTTTTGTCTGGAATTGTTATAACTATACCTTTTACTGCATACCAGATATGGAGTTTTATACTGCCAGCATTATATGCCCATGAAAGAAGGTATGTTTATATGATAGCCCCCATGTCGGCGATACTGTTTGCGGCAGGGGTCGTTTTTGGATACTATGTTGTGCTGCCACTTGCACTGGTTTTTTTTATTGTCCAGGGGGCTGATTTGCTGCCGATGCTGTCCTTTGCAAGATATGTGTCCTTTGTCCTGGGCTTTTTGCTGCCATTTGGGCTAGTATTTCAACTGCCCCTGGCAGTTGTATTTCTCGTTAAAATTGGTGTTGTAGACTACAAATTTTTCAAGGCCAAAAGAAAGTATGCCATACTTATCATATTTATAATTTCTGCAGTTTTAACTCCGCCAGATCTTGTTTCCCAATTACTCATGGCGGGTCCAGTAGTGCTTCTTTATGAAATTAGCATCTTGATTGCCTGGCTCATAAGAAAAAAAGTTAAAAAAGAGGATGGGGATAAGGATGACGTCTCTTAGGGAGAACTTTGAAAAAAGAGAAGAAGATTGGCTTTCACCTTATGCTGCTAAATCAAATTCTACGCTGGGGAGAAAGGTTCATGAGAAGCCATGTGATGTGCGTACAGCATTTCAAAGAGACAGGGACAGGATTATTCATTCAAAGGCTTTTAGAAGGCTTAAACACAAGACCCAGGTTTTCATAGCACCTGAAGGGGATCATTTTCGCACAAGGCTTACCCATACTTTAGAGGTAAGTCAGATAGCAAGAACTGCAGCAAGGGCATTAAGACTTAATGAAGATCTAGCTGAAGCTATTGCTTTAGGACATGATTTAGGTCACACTCCCTTTGGGCATGCAGGTGAAACGGCCCTAAACCAGGTGCACCCCGGGAGATTTAAACATAACATCCAAAGCTTAAGGGTAGTTGATGAAATTGAGCTAGGTACTGGACTGAACTTAACCTGGGAAGTGAGAGATGGAATACTAAATCATACTGGAAATGTAACTCCAAGTACACTAGAGGGGCAGATAGTTAAAACAGCTGATAGAATTGCCTATATTAACCACGATATTGATGATGCCGTTAGAGGAAAGGTGATTTCACTAGAAAGCCTGCCAAAAGAATGCCTTAAAGTTCTTGGTTATAAGCATGGCGAAAGAATCAATACAATGGTAAGAGATATGATTGATGCAAGCTGGGATAATCCCTGCATAACAATGAGTAAGGAAATATCTGCTGCAATGGATGAATTGCGTCAATTTTTGTTTAGAAATGTCTATATTGGATCCATGGCAAAAACCGAAGAAAAAAAAGCCATGAGGCTGGTGCAGGAGATTTATTATTACTACAGCAACCACCCCCAGGAGTTACCCAATGAGTATAAAAAGGAAAATAGTTTTGAAACAAATGAGGATAATCTAATAGTTGATTATATAGCTGGAATGACAGACAGGTATGCCATATCTATTTATCAGAAAATTTTTGTGCCATCAGGTTTTTCTATTATTTGATAATTAACAATCATCAAGTTAAAAATCTTTTAAAATGATGAATATTTTTTGTTGCATATGTCAATAATACTATCAAGGAGACAAGCATTCTGTTAGGTATTTAGTCAATACCTAAATAGTCTGACCGACGAAGAGATGCTTGCTCCTTTTTATTTCTTCCTGGCAAAAAAATCCTCCCGAAAATTGGGAGGTTATTGCATGTTCAACTTCTATCAGTGTAAAAGTGTTGATAGAAGTTTTATTATATGAAAATCAAAGGGAAAATAATAAGATATGAAGGATGAATAATATCCTCTCTTCAATTATTAGTATAGCACATGATCTATACTAACGCATCAGGAAAGTACTGGTTGTTTTATGGATTATCATGCAGCTATCAGGACTAATATACTACAAGTTTTTATTTTTTATCTAATTTTACTACATATATTACTTTTATTACTTTTAAATAGAAGGAAAACAGCTATATATATAGAATATGTATAACCATTGTTCAGCAATTATTATAGGAGGACTTAATGGTTTTATGACGAAATAATATATAAACTAATAAACCAGGTGATTTAAGGTGATAAATTTTATTCCTGAGGAAAAGGTTCAGGAAATCTTAGAAAGGGTTTCTATAGAACAAATTATATCCCGCTATGTATCATTAAGGCAGCAAGGACAAAATTATCTCGGTCTATGTCCCTTTCATAACGAAAAAACACCATCCTTTTCAGTTAACCCTTCCAAAGGACTTTTTTATTGCTTTGGTTGTGGGGTTGGAGGCAATGTTTTCACCTTTATTATGAAGGCAGAAAATTATACTTTTGCTGAAGCTGCAGAATTTTTAGCATCACAAGCAGGAATTTTGCTAGCAGATAACAAATTAATCAAGAAGGCAGATAAGGAAAAAAATTATTTAATAGATATAAATACTCTAGCGCAAAAATATTATCATTATTTGCTTGTTGAAAGTTCAAAAGGCAAAAAGGCCCTTGAATATCTAGAAAAACGAGGCATTTCATCTAACACCATTAAGGAGTTTGGCATAGGCTATTCATTAGATGATTGGGAATCATTAATAAATTTTATGAAAAAAAGGAACGTATCACTATCTAAATTAGAACAGGTAGGTTTGATAAGTCCAAGTAGCGGGAATAATTCAGGATATTACGATCGTTTTAGAGGGAGAATTATTTTCCCCATTTATAACCTAAATGGCCTGGTTATAGGTTTTGGAGGTCGCATCATTGATGATACATTAAAGGCTCCAAAGTATCTCAATAGCCCTGAAACAAAAATATTTCAAAAAAGCAAGCTTCTTTATGGAATGAATATTGCTAGAGATGAAGTAAGAAGAAAAGACCTGGTTATTCTAGTGGAAGGATACATGGATGTGATTGCAGCCCATCAAAAGGGAATAAAAAACACAGTAGCATCATTAGGTACTGCATTTACAGCAGACCAGGCAAGAATGCTGAAAAGATATACTGATAATGTAGTAATTGCCTATGATGCTGATGAAGCTGGTCAGGAGGCAGCTCTGAGAGGACTATCTATCCTCCATGAAAACGGCTGTAAGATTAAAATCCTTACCTTGCCTGAGAAGAGTGATCCAGATGATTATATAAGAAAGCATGGACCTGAAAAATTCATTCATAGTATTAAAAACCAGGCAGTCCCTTTAATTGAGTATAAGCTAAGAATTGCCATTCAAAAAAATAACCCAGATGCATTAGAAGGCAAGAAAAAAATACTTGACTTTATAATTGGCGATCTTGTAGAGATTAACAGCCTGGTAGAAAGAGAATACTATCTAAGGTTAATTTCCAGTAAGCTAGGTGTTACTGAACAGGTAATAGCTGCTGAGATTGGGAAATACTCCAAAAGACTGCAAAATATTGGTGCCAATAGGGATAAAAAGGTAATAGTAAGGAATAATAGCAAAGAAAAGTACCTATTTGGAGAAAGTGTACAATACAGGGTGGAGAGATTTCTTGCAAAGTATATTCTGGAAAACCCCCAAAAGATAGATTGGTTTCAAGAATCTGTGGGTTTGCATTTATTCCAAGTTTCAAAATTTAGATTCTTAATAGCAAGCCTGATAAAATATATTGAAGATAATGAGATTAGTGATAGATTTAATTTTAAAGCTTTTATGCTTACACTGCCTGAGGAATCCCAAAGTATACTATCCCAATTACTCAACACTAATGAAGATACTTATTCATTAAATGATTGTGTTTATATAATAAAGAACAACTGGTATAAAACCCAAATAGAAAACCTTAAAAAAGAGATTTCAGCAGCAGAAGAATGTGATCAAAGGGAAGTTGTAGACTCCTTGGTGTTAAACTTGATTCAACTCCAAAGGGAATGGAAAAAATAAAGTCATAAGCAAGCATGATGACCCTAATGGAAGGGGGGACAATGGTGAAAGAAGATAATAAGTATACAGAAAATGTGAAACAGCTCATAGAATTAGGGAAAAAACGCGGAATATTAACCTATAAAGAAATAATGGACACTTTACAAGGTATAGAATTAAGCCCAGATCAAATAGATGAGATATATGAGCATTTAGCCAGCATGGGAATCGAGGTTATCCCTGAAAGTAGTCAGTTAGAAGTTGAGGATGACAAGGAAGACCTTGAGATAGATATAGATTTGTCTATTCCAGAGGGGATAGGAATAGATGACCCTGTAAGAATGTATCTAAAAGAAATAGGGAGAGTACCTTTACTTTCAGCTGATGAAGAGGTAGACCTTGCAAAAAAAATAGAGCAGGGAGACATGGAAGCAAAACGCAAATTGGCTGAAGCAAACCTTCGATTAGTTGTTAGTATAGCCAAACGCTATGTTGGAAGAGGAATGCTGTTCCTTGATTTAATACAGGAAGGGAATTTAGGATTAATTAAAGCTGTTGAAAAATTTGATTATCGTAAAGGTTACAAGTTTAGTACCTATGCTACATGGTGGATTCGCCAGGCAATAACTAGATCTATTGCTGATCAAGCCAGAACAATTAGAATTCCTGTGCACATGGTTGAAACCATTAATAAGCTTATTAGGGTATCCAGGCAGCTGCTGCAAGAGTTAGGAAGAGAACCTACCCCAGAAGAAATAGCTACAGAAATGGATATTCCAGAGGAAAGGGTTCGAGAAATAATAAAAATTGCTCAAGAACCTGTTTCCCTGGAGACTCCCATTGGTGAAGAAGAAGATAGTCATTTAGGTGATTTTATTGAGGATCAGGATGCATTAGCACCTGCAGAGGCAGCCTCCTTTACCCTGCTTAGAGAGCAGTTGGAGGATGTACTCGATACATTAACGCCTAGAGAAGAAAAAGTATTAAGGCTTCGTTTTGGTCTGGATGATGGCAGAACTAGAACCCTAGAAGAGGTAGGCCAGGAGTTTGGAGTTACTAGAGAAAGGATTAGACAAATAGAAGCCAAAGCATTACGAAAGCTTCGCCATCCAAGTAGAAGCAAAAAGCTGAAAGATTATCTAGAGTAATCTTTGAAGGCGCAACAAAAATTACTATTGACAACGTATTCAGAATGTTTTATACTATACTTTGTCAGTATTGAGGGGCGTTCCTCGGTAGCTCAATGGTAGAGCACTCGGCTGTTAACCGAGTGGTTGCTGGTTCGAGCCCAGCCCGGGGAGCCATTTTATTGGGCCCATAGCTCAGCGGTAGAGCCACCGGCTCATAACCGGTCGGTCCCTGGTTCGATCCCAGGTGGGCCCACCATTGAAGTAAGTATTTATGTATATTAAAGAAGATATATACTAGTTGGCCCGTTGGTCAAGTGGTCTAAGACACCGGCCTTTCACGCCGGTAACAGGGGTTCGAATCCCCTACGGGTCACCA